>JAKALW010000114.1 GCA_021823945.1 Microcaldota archaeon | reverse complement strand
TGGCGAGCATGAAAACCTGAACCTCTTCAAGTCTGGCGACAAAATCAAGGTCAAGCACCTGATTATTGAGCCAATACACGTCGAGCATTCAGTTCCGGGGGCTTATGGCTTCATAATCCACACAAGCAAGGGGCCAATCGTATACACTGGCGATTTTCGGCTCCACGGCCCGCAAAGCTGGATGACAAAGGAATTCATTGAGAAAGCCAAAGCTGCAAAGCCTGTTGCCCTTTTGACCGAAGGCACAAGGATGGGCCATGACGAGGAGCATAATTACACTGAAAAGGAAGTCGAAGACAAAGTTGACAGGATAGTAAAGGAGTCAAAGGGCCTGGTGTTCACTTACTTCTCAATGTCAAATGTGGACAGGTTCATGTCGGTTTACCATGCTGCTGTGAAAAACAAAAGAAAACTTGTCATTGACACTAAATTTGCTTATATCCTTGACAATTTGAAGGAAAAAATCAATGCCTTGCCAGACGTGATGGCTGACAAGAACATCCAGGTCTATTTCAGGCTTGCAAAGACAGGCACGTATTCGGAAAAGGATTACTTTGTCTATGAGCGCAAATACATGCCAAAGATGGTGACTTACAAAGACATTGCCAAAAACCAAAAAGGCACTGTCATGCACATGAGTTTCAACAAGCTCATGGAATTGGTCTATATCCAGCCCAAAGACGCGGATTACATATACTCGTCATCGGAACATTTCCTTGAAGGCGAGGAAAATGCAGAGGAAAAGCGCGTGCTTGACAACTGGATGACGCACTTTGGCGTTAAATTCCATAAAGCCCATTGCTCGGGACACGCAAGCAGGGAAGACCTGGAGAAGATGGTCGGGGAAATCAAGCCTGAAATCCTGATTCCAATCCACACTGAAAGCGCGGAAGAGTTCAAGAAGTTCCATAAGAATGTCAAAGTGCCAAAGCAAGGAGAAAAGATTGAGATTTATGACGAATGATTTTAGGGCTTGAGGGCAAGTTTCATCCTTACCTAAATGAATTATACCATTTCTCGTATTCCTTGTGCGTTGAAAAGCAACGGATGATTTTGATAAATCCGCCGTCCTCAAGATAAACAAGCCGAGCCTGTGCAGTTACATTCTCAACAAAGAAGGGCAAGCCGAGCTTCATGTGCCTCCTGGGCGGCATATTGCAGAGCTTTTCAATATGGGATTTGAAGTAGCGCTTGAGGGTTTTCTCAAATGCTTCAAAATCCTCACTTGCCCTGCTTGACCATACAGATTCCATTCAAAGCCCCGCCTTTTTCATTACCTCATTATGGGAAAGCCACTTCTTGCCTTCCATTTTCTGCAGTTCAGATAGGACGCCGCGCTCAACAAGCATGGCCTCTTCCGCATCAAGCTTGCGCTCAAGCTCATTTATTGCCTGGCGGATGACTTCCGTTTGGTTGCCGGCATAACCGCGCTCGATTATTTTCTTCAATTTGGCTTCATATGGAGCGCCAAGGTTAATGTTCATTTAATCACCTTAGATGCATATTGTATGCGCATTGTAGTATATAATAATTACGCATTGGTTATTGCGCACTAGCGCCTGACGTCATTAGTTGGCAGCCTGGCGTCAAATGAGTTACTTGGCATATTAGTTGAAAACCTTTTTTCAGGACTTTAGGGCTGTTGCCTTTTGATTGACTTTACGCTGTCAAAATGCTTGTCGTAACTGCAAATGGTTGAAATGCCAGCGATTTTCATGGTTGCCGCATGGAAAGCGTCGGTCACCTGCAATCCCTGGCGCATATATTCCATTGAGGCGTTTGCGGTATTGTTATCAATTGGCAATATGATAAGGAAAGGCAAGGATCCGATATGCCTGCGGATTTCTTCGACCGCTGGCAATCCTTCATTCTCCATAAAATAGTAGAAAATCTCATTAAGGACCAAGGCGCTTGTTGTGGCATGTTGTTCGCCAATGGAGATTTTTCTTAAAAGTTCCTTTGAGCGCCTCCCTTTCTCGTCCAAAGCGGCATATGCATAGATGAAGACGTTCGCGTCAATAAACATTCTTTATCATCTCATCATGCTTCTTTTTTTCAGAGAAGGCGATTTTTTTATCCACTTCGGCAGAGGAATATTTTGCATACTTTGCCCTTAGCCGATCCAATTCTTCAACCGGATTTGTTTTTTCAAGCACAATCCTGTTCCCCTCGACATTCACATTAAGCGTGGTTCCGGGGGCTATTTTTAGCATGTCACGGATATGCTTCGGTATTACAATCTGCCCTCTTTCGTAAACTTCGACCATAAACATCAGTAATTCATACTGACCAGTATGAATTATATAATCCTTTGCATTTCCTGCCATAGCCACGCTTTGCGATATTTTGGCTTTAAATTGGCTTGAGGGGGAAGTTTTCCACTGGAATTTTGGTTAAACCCGTTTGTAAAACAAGAAACGGAAGCCTTATTCTGCAAATCATTCGCCTGCGCTGAGCCCTCTTTTTTTCTCGAAAGCAAAAGAATAATAACAATCCAAGCAAACAGCTAATTGAGAATGATATTTATGGCTCCAAAAACCTTGAAATCCGACAAATCAAAGGAAGGAAAGCATGGCAAGCCCGACCTGGCTGAAACCAAAGTAATGGCAGGGAAAGCAAAGGCTGCACAGCATGGAAAAATGCTCTGGCAGGGCAGGCTTGCCGCGTCCCCGAAAGAGATAGTTTTCGATTACATGTCCTCGGAAAATATTGAGCTTGACAAGGCGCTTGTGGAGTATGACATTGAAGGCTCGATTGCCCATGCGCTCATGCTTGAAAAGGCAAAGCTTGTGAAAAAGGAAGAGGCAAAGGCCATTATCGGCGGGCTCATGAAAATCCTTTTGGAGCAAAAGGATGGCAGGTTCGTGATGGCAAAGGAGCTTGAGGACGTCCACATGAATGTCGAGACAGCGCTCACGAAACTCACGGAAAACGGCAAGAAACTCCACACTGGCAGGTCAAGAAATGACCAGATAAACCTGGACATGCGGCTCTACATGAGGCAGGAAATCCTAAAACTCATGAAAAACCTCCACAGCCTTGACAAATCACTTGCGAAACTCGGGGCGCAGAAAATCCCATACTGCGCATACACGCACACCCGTGTTGCCCAGCCAATCAGCGTTGCATATTGGGCAGGCGCGTACTTTTCAGGATTTGAGAGGGACGGGATTAGGCTTGCAAATGCCTATGACCTTCTAAACCAAAGCCCGCTTGGCTCCGGCGCTGTCGCTGGAACCACTCTCCCAATTGACAGGGCATACACTGCAAGGCTGCTCGGCTTTGACTCTGTCCAGGAAAACGCCACTGACTGCTCCTCTTCAAGGGGCGAATTTGAGGCTGACGTTGCCTATGCGTGCGCCACAATCATGATGAGGCTTTCAAGGATGTCAGAGGAGATAATCTGGCAGTCCCAAAAAGGCATAATCGACCTGCCGGACGAGTACTGCACTGGAAGCTCCATGATGCCACAGAAGAAAAACGCCGACATATTCGAGCTTGTGCGCGGCAGGTGCGCGCGCGCATATTCAAACCTTTTCCACATACTTTCTGCAATGAAATCCCTGCCATTAGGATACAATTCGGACATGCAGGAGACAAAATTCGCAATCATGTCTGCATTGAAGACTGCAAATGACTCTGTTTATCTAGTCGCGGAGGCAGTGGCAAAGCTCGAGTTCAACAGGGAGAAGATAATTGCGGAGATTGACGAGGGATTTGCCTGCGCCACCGAGCTTTCGGACGTGTTTGTGAGGCGCGGAGCGCCGTTTAGGGAGGCGCACGGGCACGTCGGGAGCATTATCAAGTACCTGCTTAAGGAAAAACGCAAGCTTTCAAGCATCACAAGCGCTGAAATTGAAAGCCTGACAGGCCTGCGCGTGCCCCAGACAGAGATAAGCGGCGCAATCAGCCCTGACAAATCGGACAGGTATGTTTCCACAATCACAAAGGAGAAACTGGCTGGGACAGAGGCGCTCTTCTTTGAGCGCGGGCGCAAGCTTGAGCAGGCCACAAAGGAAATGGAAAGCGAGATAGCAAATCTTCTTGCCTAAACCTCCGCCTAAAACCTTTTTTCTTTGCAAATTGGGCTCATTAGAGCCCGATAAACCAAGCAAATAGCGCAAGCCATCTCGGATTGAAAGAGTTTTTAGGGCAGGCATGATACAAATCATTATTAACATGGAAATCCATATTTTAACATGGCAAGCCGACAGGCTAATGTAAACGTCAAGGTAACGTTGACAAGTGCGAGCGCCAACCCAGACAGGCGGAAAATCCTCGAAAACGCGGTAAAGGACGTTTTCCCGAAACTGTCACAGGAAAGCCCTACTTTTACAAGATTGGTCCTCTGCATGGAGGAGCTCACAGTCAATGCCACTAAAAAAGAGGGGCAGTTTCCCGTTTTCATAACTTTTTCAAAGGAAAAGAAAGACGGGCACGAGCTTGCAAAGTTCGTT
>JAKALW010000113.1 GCA_021823945.1 Microcaldota archaeon | reverse complement strand
CCTGCAAACCGCGTGCATCTCTCGCGCGGCCTCAAGCCTATTGGCATTGGGAAAAGCGCAAGCATCAAGATAAACGCCAACATTGGCGCGTCCCAGACAAGCTCTGGCATTGATGAGGAGCTTGAGAAACTTGCCATTTGCGAGAAATATGGCGCTGACACTTTCATTGACCTGACTGCGGGAGTCGCAGACCCTGACAGGATACGCACTGCCATGATTCGAAAATCCAAAATCCCGATTGGCACAGTGCCCATATACCAGGCCGCAGACTGGAAAAAGGAAATCGCCGACCTGACAGAGTCGGATTTCCTGCGCACAATTGAAATCCAGGCAAGGCAGGGCGTGGACTACATGACTGTGCACGCGGGAATACTCCGCGCGCATTCAAGGCTTGTCAAAAACCGCGTCACAGGCATTGTCTCGCGCGGCGGGGCGATGATTAACGAGTGGATGGCTGAAAATGAGGCTGAAAACCCGCTCTACACGTGTTTTGATGACATTCTTGAAATAGCAAGCGATTATGACGTCACATTGAGCCTTGGCGACAGCCTGCGGCCAGGGAGCATTGCTGACGCCACCGACAAAGCCCAGCTTGCGGAGCTAAAAACCCTTGGCAAGCTTGTTTTGAGGTGCAGGAAAGCGGGCGTCCAGTCAATGGTTGAAGGCCCTGGGCATGTGCCCCTGAACATGATACAAAAAAACGTGGAACTGCAAAAGAAATACTGCCATGGCGCGCCATTTTACGTGCTTGGCCCTTTGGTTTGCGACATTGGCGCTGGCTATGACCACATAACTGCGGCAATAGGCGGGGCGCTGGCAGCGTATTGGGGCGCCGATTTCCTTTGCTATGTCACGCCGAAAGAGCATCTGGGGCTTCCGGGGATTGCGGACGTGCGCGAAGGCATAATTGCAAGCAAGATAGCTGCGCATGCAGCCGACATTGCGCGCGGGCATCCTGGCGCGGCAAAGAGGGATTTGGAAATGTCCCGGGCGCGCTATGCAATGGACTGGCAGCGCCAGTTCGAGCTTGCACTTGACCCTGACAGGGCGCGCGAATACCGCTGTGGCGGAGGCTTGGCGCTCAATGCCGACTTTTGCACAATGTGCGGGCCCAAGTTCTGCGCAATGAGGCTCCATCACAAGACAACCGGGAAAAAGACCGCCAATTCAGTGAATGCAAAGCCGGGCAAGTCCGGCAATTTGAAGGGGAAAGTTTCCCGAGGCTGAAAAAGGCTTGCGCGCGTGCGCCGGTGTTTGCATGAAAATCAAAAACGAGCTTGACTTTATTGGCATGATTTCAAAAAAACCTAAAAACCCCGACGTGCTTCTTGGGATTGGCGATGACTGCGCAATCATAAAGAGCAGGGTTGGAAAATATCTTGTCACAACTGACATGATTGTTGAAGGCGACCATTTCTCGCTTGATTATTTCAAGCCTTATGAGATTGGAATAAAGGCAATGGAATCAAATGTCTCAGACATAGCCGCAATGGGCGGCAAGCCGCTGTACGCCTTCATATCCATTTGCTTAAAGCCCGGCACGAGCATGGCATTTGTCCGCGAGTTTTACAAAGGGCTCCATTCGTCATGTTCCAGGCATAAAATTGACATCCTCGGCGGCGACACAACCCATGGCTCTTTGATGGTTGTCAATGTAACGCTCATTGGCTTTGCGCCAAACCGTGCGCATTTGGGGCGTAGGGGCGCGGCAAAGCCGGGCGACCTGATTTTCACGACCGGCAAGCTTGGCGCGTCAACTGCGGGCCTGAAGCTTTTCCTCAAGAAAATTCCCGGGCATGCGTATGTGAAGAAAAAGCACACCCAGCCATCAAGCCGCATGGACGTATCGGGAAAAATCGCCAAAATAGCCCATGCAATGGAGGACGTGAGCGACGGGCTTGCGTCAGAAGTGAGGAACATCTGCCATGAAAGCGGCGTTGGCGCGATTATCTATGCTGACAATGTCCCGATTGATTCAAGGACTTTCAAGGCAGCAAAGGCGGCGGGCGGGAACGCGCTTGACTATGCGCTTTTTGGCGGCGAGGATTTCGAGCTTGTCTATATTGTGCCCAAAGCCAGGAAAAAACAGGCTGAAAAATATGGCACATGGGTTGGGGAAATAACCTTGAAAAAAGGCAAAATTTATCTTTCCAGGGATGGCAAAGCCGAGCTTCTAACCCATTTTGGCTATGACCATTTCTCGCAGGATTAGGGCATACAAGAAAAATAACCGGGCATGGGCTTTGGCCTGCTGCCACATTTTGCTTTGTTCCCATTAAAACAGTTTTAGTATGCCCAGCCAGCTGCCTGTGACCTTGCCATTCTCGATTTTTACGCCGCCGTCCGGCAGTATGCCGTTTCCAAGGTTGACCTGTTCCGCGATGTCTACCACTGTCTTTCCTATGCCGCTAAGCCCAAAGGAGTTCCTGAACTTGCCAATCACCCACTGCAATCCGAATCCTTGGTTCTTTACCTCATTATTGTCAAACGACACATTGCCAGAAACCGTGAGCTCCATTGACTTGCTGACTGGGAATCTTGTTTCCGCCGCCAGCTTGGCAGTTTTCGAGCCAAGGTCGAATTGCGCGCCAGCCTGCGTCATGTTTTTGCCTGTGTGTATTGGCCTGTAGGTCATCCCTACCACGCCGTTCTTGTTGTCAGACGTGAACGTGGCGCCAACATTGAGGCTTCCGCCTATGCCCATGCTTCCATTTGCCATCCACGAGTCATTGCTTGTGTATGAGCCGTTCAATTGCACTCCCCTGAATTGGTTTGATATCTGGAAAGTTGCGCTTGGCTCCTTGCTCATGTTGTAAGACATGTATCCCCAGTCCCCAAGGTCAGTGAAGAGCGCAGGGTTCCCGAACACGCCCTGGAACGAGTAGTTGGGGTAGAGCTTCACTTTTTCCTGGGCAAATGCCATCCGTGTGCTTGCAATCATTATGGTGCCAACAAGCAGCGAAGCATAAAGGAACCTGTTTGCAACCCTGCAAGGCCTGAAATGCTTTCGCATGCGCGCATTGTTTGCGCATTCCAATGCGCCGGAGGTTGCGGGATTTTTTGAAAGCATGACATTTTTCATGGGGTTCACCTTCTTCCTGTTCTGCCTTGCATATTTGTGTCTTTTCGTTGTTTATCATGTGCATAATGGGATATTTAATAATCTGTGGTGTTGTATTAACACCACTAAGGCGCAAAAAATGGAAATCCTCTCAAAACTTGGGTTCTCGACGGGCGAGGATAAGGTTTACTCGGCAATACTCAATTCAAACCATGCCACGCTCCAGCGCATACACGAGCGGACAGGGTTTGAAAGGCGCAATGTGTATGACATAATCAACAAGCTGGTTGGCAAGGGGCTTGTCTCGTATTTCACAGAGAACGGGCACAAAATCTACCGCGTCACAAGCCCGAAAAACATCCTCTCCTACCTGGAGGACGAGGAAAGGGATATTGGCGAGAAAAAAGCCCTTCTCAAGGCCAGCGTGCCGCAGCTTATGCAGGCGTACGAGTCGTCCAAGCCGGATTTCGACGTGCGCATATACCGCGGCCGCGAGGGCTTGCGCTCGCTTTTCAATGAAATGCTCGAGCACCCGGACGTGCATTTCATTGGCGGTAACTGGGGCATGGTGAAATACCTGGGGAAGGACTGGGTGGACAGGTGGATGGCAAAGAGGGCGTCACGGAAGGTCTGGATGCACGACATTATCACCACGTCTGCCAAGTTCTTTGCGGAGTACCCGCCTCCAAAGGATTGCTACGAATTCCGCGTCCTGCCGCCGGAAATGGGCTCCCCAAACGTGATTTGCATATTCGGCAACCGCGTCATCAACATATTCTGGGGCGAGAACCTCTTCGCGTTCGAGCTTGAGAACAAGGACGTGGCAAAGAGCTATTACGACTATTTCGCTTATTTGTGGAAGACGCTTGACAGCATTGTCAAGGTGTATTACGGGTTTGACGGGATGGTAACAGCGCACGAGCACACGTACGGCAGGCTTGGGAAAGGCGACGAATACGTTTCCTTCGGAGTCCCAAAAACCCAGCCCAAAGCCTTCCATGCGTATTGGCAAAAGGACCATGAGCGGAGGGCAAAGGCCGGGATAAAATGCAGGATTCTTTTCCACCCTGAGACGCCAGACTCCGTGCTAAGGAACAGGAACAGCTATCCGGGGTGCGCGGCGCGCCGCATGCCACTTGGCGTGAACACGCCCGCCTGGATACAGGCATACAAGGACGTGACTTACATGTCCATCGCCTCTGCCACAAATCCCATCACAATAGAGATAACAAACCAGGACATAGCCAACTCGTTCAAGACGTATTTTGAGGAACTCTGGGCAAAGGCAAAAAAACTCAAATGAGGGCCTGCTGAAAAGTGTATCTGAAGGCGAGATGCTTTTTATCCTATTTTTTTACCATGTTGCACTTTAATGGCTGACTGGCTTATTTTTGGAATTG
>JAKALW010000112.1 GCA_021823945.1 Microcaldota archaeon | reverse complement strand
CCGGGCCCGCCTTCCGAATGGCGCCTGGACCGAGCTCGACACCGCTGTCCGGCTCGGTGGCGTGCCGGTATCCGGCCTCGCCTTCTCCATCCTGCGCTGGCAGGACGGAGCCCCGCCGCAGAGTACCGACCCGTGACCACCCTACCTTTTGCCGACGCCTTGACGCCGCTGCTGGGCCGCATCCGGACGCGCTATGTGCAGTCGCCGCTGCCTGCCTTGCGGCAAGTCTTGACGCTTCGTCATTTTCCTGCTCCGCGAACGCCTTGTCAAGCGCGCTGTCGCCGCTTTGGAAGAATTTCTTCGGGGTTTTCGCGTCCTCTCTCCTGTCTGGCTTCTCTTCAGGCGAATACACTATTGCCGCAGGCTCCCCAACAGTCGGCAAGCCGGCAAGGGCGCCGCCAGCGCCGCTTTGCGGTTTTGCATTGCCGCCATCCTGCTGAGCATTGGTGAAAAGCTTGGTTATGGACGTTTCCATGTGGCTTTTGCCGTCCTTCTTGGTGAAGAGCTTCTCAATTGACGGCATCAGCTTCGCCCTGACGCTATTGATGTCCGGGTCCTCCACCTTTTTCTCAAGGAACAGGCTCTCAAGCGTGCTCGCGTTCTGGTCGCCCTCCATCTGGGTCAGCTCGTATTTTGCCAGGTTCTTGACGCTTTCGTCCTTGTCAGTGCACAGCTCAATGAGCCCGAACACGGCTGTCGTGTCTTCCGGCCGCTTGGCAAGCTCCTTGACTACCTTCGCCCGGATTTTCGGGCTTTCATCGAATGCGAGGGAAATGAGTTTTTCAGTGGAATACTTGGAATAGTCTTCCTGCCCGGGCACGTATGGCAAGGCGGCGGGCTTTTTTTGCTGTTCCTGGGCTGGCTGTGGCTGCTGTTTTGGCGCGGGCTGGGGGGTTATTATTCCGCCCGCCGGGGTAAGATGAACCTGGACGTCTTCCGCGCCATCCAGTTTTGAAGCCTTCGGGTGCTTGCCTTGTTTTGGCGACATGATTAGGACCTCTGAATTTCTAAAATTGTCTTTTAAACGGATATGTTTAATACTTTATCATGCTTCGCCCAATGACTCGCCAAACAGCGGGCGGAATTCCGATAGCATGCGCATTCGCGCCTTCCCACATGACCGGCTTTTTCGCGCTTGGCATGGGCACGTCATATGGCGCGGGAATCACACTTTCCAAGGGATGCGCTACTGAGTGCCGCGCCCTGGCTGGAAAGCCGGGGAAGGCAGTGTTCCGCATCAATGGCAAACTGGTAAAAAAGCATGAAACCAGGGTTTCCCGCCTTGTCCTAAGGAAATTCGCGCTTTTGTTCCCGGCTTTTTTCAAGTCCAATTCACTCTCAATAGCGCATTCACATGATTTTCCGTGCGGGTTTGGGATGGGCTCGAGCGCCTCGGCTGCCCTGTCCTTGTCCCTTGCGCTCAACAGGCTTTTGGGCTCTCCGCTTTCCAGGGCAAAGGCTGTGAAAATCGCGGCGGAAGCTGATTTGGAATGCGGGTGCGGCGTGCTTGGGGTTTACGCCTCGGCAACTGGCGGGTTTCTGGCGAAAAAATCGCCAAAGTCCGCTGTTTCAAGGCTGCTTGCCCAGAGGGGGTGCACATTGCTTTTCGGGTTTTTGTCGCCAATCAGCACGAAGGCCGTGCTCGGCAACAAGAAAACCATGGAAAGCATCGGCAGGGCAGGCGCGCCTGCGGCAAAGGAATTTTTCAAAGCTCCGACGCTTTACAATCTCGCGCTTGTGTCCAACAGGTTCGCGATTGATTCCGGCATTGCAAAAGGCAAGGCTAAAAAACTCCTCCTTGCAGATAGGCAGTGCGGCATGGCAATGCTTGGCAACACGTTTTTCTGGGTGTTCCCGGACATGCAAAGCGCCTTGCTTGCAAGAAAACATTACGCAAAGCAGTTCAAGAAAATGGAGCTGTGCTCTCCATCGGAAAAGGGGGCTATGCTGGCTTGAGCTTTGGCATGTCCGGGAATGCAAAAGCGCTGGTTTGGCAAGCAAATGCCTGCCAGGGACAAAAGGGCTCCAAATCCCAAACAGGTTTCAAATTCCATATTGTATATTTAGTCATCATTCATCGGTGGTTTAATGCGAACAGCTGCTAAGAATCCGTATGTGTCAATCATAATTCCCACATATATGGAAGAGAAATACCTCGCGCCGACGCTCGAATCTATTTTTTCCCAGAAAGTGGATTTTGATTTCGAGGTAATTGTCTCTGACGCAACAAGCCCGGACAGGACTGGCGAGATTGCCAGGAAATTCGGCGCAAAATTAGTGCTTGGGCCAAAGACCACCATACCTGAAGGCAGGGTTATCGGGGTCAGGGAAGCGAAAGGCGATATCTTCGTATTCGCCACAGGAGACAACATATACACGCCAGGCTGGCTGGCAAACCTCGTAGCGCCTTTTGCTGACAAGGGCGTGTCCGCGGTTGTCGGGAAAATCATGCTCCAGAATTCCACATCCATTGAGCGCTGTTTCACCAATCGCCTTATGTGGCCCGCGGCGAAATTGCTCCCAAAACTCGGCTCGTATTACGCGCATGGCGAGGCCCTCGCAATACGCCGAAGCGTATATGATTCCGTGGGCGGCATTGTCGTGTCAATGGTGACATCGGACGATACTGACCTAATCAGAAAAGCTTCCAAAAAAGGCAGGATATTCTATGCAGACAAGTCCCTTGTCCTGACCTCGAGGCGCAGGTTCGACAAGTGGGGCATGCCGTATTTCCTTTACTTCCACACCGTCAATTACTTCCAGCTAAACTTCCTGGGAAAGACGTTTGGCGAGTACGAGGCAATAAGATAAAGTCTGAATGCCGCCTTGCACAATAGCTTTGCCAGCCATGGGAAAAAGCCCCGTGATGGAAGAGACTCGCGCTTCCTCCTTGTTTTATGCGTGATTTTTGCCATTCGCCCTCGTATTTCAGGCGTGGGTTGATTTGGGGTTAATTTTGGTTTTTAGTGTCTTGCTTTGCAGTTGGTTTATAAGCATTTTCCAGAAAATAGGAATCCCAATGAATAATTGGGTGAGTGGGAGGGGATGGAGCCTTCGGGTGTACCATTTCCCATCCATATTTTTCTCCTTAATCTTCTTTCTCCTTGGTCCTGGACATTTCTTCCGGCGCATCCTTCCGCCATCGTGTTTATGCCTCTATTCGCACCTTTTTGGGCATGCGCACAAGAATCCCTGCAAGCCAGAATGCCAACTCTCCATTATCCACGCAAGCCGATAAAACCCAGCCCTTTTGGGCGCTGGTATCATATTAAAAATGTTTTTATTGCTAATTAGATTTGCGTCTTTGTTTTTTCTTGGTGTTTGCCACAAGGCATAAGCCAGTGACCAGTTACATCGGCATATATTGTTTTGCAACTCCTATCAACAACGTAGGGAAGCAGGGCTTTGTCAAATCGCGGCCATGTCCGTTTGCAAATGCCAAAATGGTGGTTAACATGTCTGACAATTCTGATGAAAAAATCAAGAATCTTTCAACCGGCACCACGACCGTGGGCCTGGTTTGCTCTGATGGCATAATCATGGCATCGGACAGGCGCGCATCAATGGGCTATTTCATAGCGTCCAGGGACGTGCAGAAAGTCTTCCAGGTTGACGACAAGATATCAATGACTGTGGCGGGCTCTGTCGCTGACGCGCAGACCCTCATCCGAATCATGAAGGCGGAGACAAAGCTGTACAAGCTCAAATACGGCAAGGCAATGACAGTCAAGGGCGCGGCAACGCTCCTTGCAAATCTCATGTACCAGTACAAGTATTTCCCGTTCTACGTCCAGCTCCTGATTGGAGGCACTGAAGATGAGCCTGCGATTTACTCGCTTGACCCGCTTGGCGGCATGACTGGCGAGAAATACTGCTCCACTGGGAGCGGCTCGCCGGTCGCATACGGCGTGCTAGAGGAGATGTATGTCAAGGACGGCACAGTCAAGGACAACCTGAAAATAGCTGTCAAGGCTGTGGCGGCCGCGATGAAGAGGGACTGCGCAACTGGCGAATCAGTCGACCTTGTAGCCATAACAAAGACAGGCTTCAAGAGGTTTGAGAAGGAGGAAGTGGCGAAGCTCGCATGACCCGCTCGGGCATGCTCATTCTCTAATTCTTCCTTTTTTTGATATTGTTTCACTGAGATAGGACCACCCCAAAGTTTGCAGTGATTTTGACTCACACGATACGACCATGCCCACGGTTTCAACCTCGGGCAGGCGCGGTTCATTGCATTCCACAGGTCGGCATGCCCCGGGGTTCAGCCCGGGGTTCGTCGCATCGTGTGACCAACAGCATAGTTATTACAGAAATTTTTCAGTCGCACAAAGAATTTCACAGTAAAATTACAGGAATTTTCACAGGAAAGTTTTACAGGAATGCATTTTGCGGCCCGGCGCATGTCACCGCGGCTTGCCTTGTTAATTTCCCGGCAAGCCTCGAATATGGGCTTGCCCGCACACTTTCA
>JAKALW010000111.1 GCA_021823945.1 Microcaldota archaeon | reverse complement strand
GGCTTCATAGGCAAAAACGGCATTGGCAAGACAACAGCCCTGAAACTCCTAAACGGCTCATTGAAGCCTAATTTCGCCGAGACCGCGCAAATCACCGACGCGGAAATACTCAAGCGCCTCAAGATACAGGAGAGGCAATACTACGAGAAAGTGTTCTCCAAACAAGCCAAAATCTCGTACAAGCCGCAAAACGTCGACAGGATACCCGCCGCATTCAAGGGCAATGCGGGAGAGCTTTTGAAAAAGGCTGACGAGCGCGGCATGTTCGCTAATTACGTAAAATCATTCGGGCTCGAATCGGCGTGCGAGAAAAAGCTTGCCGAGCTTTCGGGCGGAGAATTGCAAAGGGTGGCAATCGCGGCAGCGTGCCTGAAAAACGCTGATTTGTACTATTTCGACGAGCCCGCGTCATACCTCGATATTGAGCAGAGGCTTGCAGTCGGCAGGGCCATAAAGGAGCTTGCTGAGCACAAGCAGGTAATCGTGATAGAGCACGACCTGGCGCTGTTCGACTACCTCTGCGACAGCGTCTATGTCTTTTTCGGCGAGGAAAACGCCTATGGCCGCATATCGGGCCTGAAAAGCACGCGCAACGGGATAAACGAATACCTTGACGGCTACCTCAAAGGCGAGAACATAAGGTTCCGCGACCATTCCGTGTTCTTCGACATTGGCGCCGGGACTGAAAGGAAGTCCCAGACTCTCCTTGAATATCCTGAGATGACAAAGACATTTGACAAGTTCAAGTTCCACGCTGAAGCCGGGAAAGTCTCAAAGGGCGAGGTTGTGGGCGTGCTTGGCAGGAACGCCACGGGCAAGTCATTGTTCGTGAAAATGCTTGCGGGCGTCATACCTTCGGATTCCGGCGATTCCACAGTCCAGCTCAAAGTCTCATACAAGCCCCAGTACGTGAATTACGAGGGCGCCGAGTTAGTGGGCGAGATATTCATGAAGGCGAGCCTGAACGGGCTCGTGTTCGAGGAATGCAAACGCAAGCTCGGCATTGGCGGACTTCTGGAGAAAAAGGCTTCCGAACTCTCGGGCGGCGAAATGCAAAGGGTGTCAATCACGCTCGCGCTTTCGCAGGAGGCGAACATCTACCTTTTCGACGAGCCGTCTGCATACCTGGACGTGGAGCAGAGGCTGCACTTCGCGTCGCTTTTGCGCTCCATAATCCAAAGCTCCGACAAGGCCGCGTTCGTCGTGGACCACGACGTCCTCCTCATAGACGCGATTTCAAACAGGCTCATGGTGTTTGGCGGCGAGGCCGGCAACAATGGCAACACGGGCGCGCCCCAGCAAAAAAGGGAAGGCATGAACGTGTTTTTGAAATCTCTCGGCATAACCCTTAGGCGCGACAAGGACTCAAAGCGGCCGAGGATAAACAAGCCCGACAGCGCGCTTGACAGGGAGCAGAAGGAAGCGGGCAACTACTATTACCAGATGTAGTTTCCCGTCCAACCTTTCAATAGCAGCCGGACTTTTTTCATTCAATCCCATTGCAGACCGTGGGATGCCCATTTTGCTTTTTTTGATACGCCTGCTTTTAAATCCATAGAAAGGAAATATCCAATATGGCGACAGCCCCATGCAATGGAAGCACTTTCGACTTGTTGCGCAGCGGGGCGGGCGCAAGGCTGGACGCGCTTGAGCAAAAATCAAGACAGCGCATTTTTTCCAACGGCTTTTTGGACGGCATGCAAAACAAGACGGTTGTCCTAAGGTCAAGGCTCGCGAATTCCAGGACTGAGGACGATGTTTTCGAGGTCCTTTCAGGCATTTCAAGGCTTGAACGCGGCGCAGGTGCAAAACCGGGCGCGCTCTCGGCCATAATGGGCATAATCAAGCCAACAGGGAAAAAAATGCCATTCTTCGATTACATGCTGGAGGAGGAAATGCCCGCCGCCTTTGTGGAAAAGGCAGTATCCTTCAGGGAAGAGATAGGGTCGTTCGGCTGGAATATGCAGGTCGATGCCGGAATTGTGATAGCAAACGGATATGGCGGCAGGCAACAGGTCGCCGGGCATCTGGTAAGGGTATTTTCAATCCAGCCCGCTGTGCATTCGGAATTCCCGAAATGGAAACGCAGGGGAAAGGAAAGCCTTGAGCCCCTGTCATGCTCGATAAAATTCACAGGCGGCCAGCTTGGCATTGGCAATGAACAGGCGCGCGGGTTCGCATACGCCGAAATAAGCAGGTCGGACGACTGGAGCCAGGCGCTTTTCCTGCAGATGGAATCGAAATTCAGGGTAGCCGGGTTCGCATTCGAACTGAATGAGGACGGCAGGCGCGTGCATATGTATTTCATAGGGAAAGGCGGCGCCGCGGTCGCCACACTTTTTGATGGGAAACTTGAGGTCCCGCCCCAGGCATGGAAGGCGGCTTGAGCGCCAGCCGGCATGTCTTCCTACTTATTATAACCATTAAATACTTATTTTGAGCGAGTTAGCCCTATGCAAAACGCGAAAAACCAGGAGTTCCAGCGCACAAAGGAGATCATAGGCCTCAACCTCAACTGGTTCAAGCGCTTCTCACCTAAAAGCTTGACCAAAATAGAAATGCTTGATGAGAGAATCCGCACAGCCTCCAATGAAAAGCAGCTGTTTCAGGCAGGCCTTTGGGTCCGCAAGCAGGAAAATATCATGAACGGGCAGGGATACAAGAAAAACGAGTATAGCGCATTTTTCGATTATCTCATGGACATTGAGCCAAAGCCCGCCTTTTTCACGTCTGCATTGAAGTTCTCTGACACAATTGACAACTGGGGGGCGGACGCGTTCGCAAAGCCTGAAAACGGGCAGGTGATTTTGCGTTTCATGAATTCTGATTCTGTGCTTCCGGCAGGTTTCATAAAAGCGGTAAAAACAGAGTCAGGGACGAAGATAAAGGGCAGCCTGCTTGTCACAAGCTTCGCGCTTGACATTGGCGGGGAGGCTGCCAGGGCGCACCTGTTCATGCAGCAATACCGCCTTCCTGAAAGCCAGAAGGTTTTGTACAAGTTTTTCGACGACATCTGGACAGCAAGCGGCTTCCTGTTGAAACTCACAAATGAGGGGCTTTCAACAGAGGTGGTCTTCGACCACTCGGCGGCTGGAAGCCTTGCCATTTCCGAGAAGGGGCTTGTGCTCAAGGAGCCGGCCCAGGCAGTGCTTAACTAGGAAAATTCGGATTTTGGCAATTGGCAAGACATGCATTTTGATTTGCCGCCACTGTTTCTTGAGCATCATGATTTGCCGCCACTGTTTCAGGATTAAGCAGCCGTTGCGGTTATTTTTTCCTTACCTTGCCTGCGAACTGCCAAGGCTTTTGCGTGCGAGTTTCCTGTGATAGGTTATTCCGAACCTGTGCGCCTCGTCGCGGGCGTGCTGCAAAAGCTTCAGGCCAGGATTTGACTTTGGCAGGCGCAATGGCTCGGAGAACTTGGCTGAATATATTTCCTCGAATTCCTTTGCTATCGATATGCACTCCAAGTCAAGGTTGAGCCTTGAGAGGGCGTTGAATGCGGACGCGAGCTGCCCCGCGCCGCCGTCTATTAGGACCAGGTCCGGAAGCTGCCTTTTTTCCTCAAGCAAGCGCTTGTACCTCCTATAAACAATCTCCTCGATTGAGGCGAAATCGTCCTGCCCCATGACAGTCTTTATCTTGAATTTCCTGTACCCCGACTTGTCTGGCCTGCCGCCCGCAAAGCGCGACATAGAGCCGACCGTTGATGTGCCCTGCATTGTCGAGATGTCGAAACACTCTATCACGTTTGGCGGCCTTTCCATTGAAAGGGCGTCCTGCAATGCCACTATTGACGGCTCGGCATTCCCGTTCAGGTCTGACGCGAGGTTCTGCTCGAGCATATCAAGCAGTTTGGAATGGTCGCCTTTTTGCGGGACAAGCGACTCAACTTTGAATCCAGCCTGGCTTGAGAGCATTTCAAGCACTGGCTTTGATACGCGCTCGCGGGAGTAGATGAATTTTGGGACATTTCCCGCCTGGTAATAGGACAGGGCGAACTCGTCAAGCGGGGAATGGTCGCCCCCGACAAGGTCGAAAGTGAATTTCTTCCTCTGCTTCACCACGCCGTGGTGGACATTGAACGTATAGACGTGGCACACGCCGCCTTCCATGCGCAGGGCGAAATAGTCCTCATTGTACTGCGAATCCGATTCCACTGACTGGCGCGAGAGGAGCCCTGAGAGGGCGTATGCGCTGTCCCTGTACATCTTTGCAAGCTCGAATTCCTTCGCCTTTGCAGCTTTTTCCATAAGGCCAGTAAAATGCGAGATGGACTCCTCAATCCCAGACTTTGACGAGAGCGCCTTTTTCAAGAGAGCCACATGATTGGCATAACTTTCCTGCGCAGGCTCAAATGCGCATGGGCCGTCGCAGTTGCCAAGATAATACTGGAGGCATGGCTTTTTCGGAAGCACCCTGCACGTGCGGATTTTGAAAATTTTCCTCATCGCGCCGACAGTGAGGACTTTGGGGCTCCCTTGCGCGAACGGGCCGAACACTGTCCCCGGCGGGCCTGAGAACCTGCCGTGCCTGTTCCTTCGTGAGACGAGCAGGCGCGGGTATTTTT
>JAKALW010000110.1 GCA_021823945.1 Microcaldota archaeon | reverse complement strand
CAAGGGCATGTCAGGAAACGGCAAAGGATATGGCACCGGCGGGCCGAGCAACTTTTCGGCAAAGCGCGACAAGCCGGCCAAAAAGGAAGAAGCGGACGAGCCAATGGTGGACATCGGCATGCTGAAGTCCAAGGGCACGCATTCATGGAAATGGAAGCATCTCTGATATTTTCAGATGGAATGGCGTTTGCGGCCAATGGCAAGGATGTGTTGGTTTTGGGTGTGGGCATTTGAAAGCGCAGTCGTCAATTGAGCAGCTCATTGTGATAGCCACAGCCCTCGCATTCATAACAATCGCGTTTTACATAGCGGCTACAATGTCAGCCGAAAGCATCAAGATAGCCCAGGCGCAGGACTCGGTGGAGAGGCTTGCGGCGGCAGCGGACTACGTGTATTCGCTTGGCCCGAATTCAAAGGAATATGTTACTGTATTCCTGCCGCAGGGGATTCTTTCCACGAACACGTCCGGGAAAAGGATAGTTTTCCAAGTAGGGACAGCCACTGGCGCGACAGACATATTCGCCGACACACACGCTGACCTGACAGGCACAATCGAGCCCACGCAGGGAAGGCAAAACATTCTTGTGGAATACCTGCCAACCGGCAAAGTCAGGCTTGGCGAGGCCGGGCTTACCTGCTTCCCAAACTACATAGTGAAGACAGTGAACGCCGGCGCGAGCGGGCAGGACGCGCTTGTTTTTTCAAACAACGCGGATTTCAATGTATCGGGCATATCATCAAGTTACACGGGCTCCGCGAACAGCTTCTCAAGCATGGGCAGCGTCCCGTCATACCTCGCCACCATGGATTCGGCAAACTCCACTTTGGCATACAACGTACCCGCGCAGACGCAAAGCGGCGTTTATGGTGGCGTGATAGCGCTCGATTCCGCAAACGGCGGGGCGTGCACTGTCCAGGTGTCATACAAGGTCAATGGGGTTCCGACGTGCTCGGGGCTGTGCGCGGGAACTGGATACGCGACTGGCACGTGCAGGGCAGGCCCTGCGCAGTGCATTGCAAACGGCGAGGACTACTCATCGGCAAATGACATCGCGTGCGCGGCGCCAAGCCCGAACTGCTGCTGCGGGCCAAGCCAGGATTTCCAGGGGCCGCTGATTTTAAACATTTCACAGACTCCCGCAAACGCGAGCACTGCCGACAATGTCACGATATACGCTACGTGCGACGACTCTGTCACAGGCGGGCAGTACATAAGCGGAATACAGCTCCAGCTTGACGGGCGGGCATGGGCGGCCATGAACGCCACTGACGGCACGTATTCGGATTCAGTAACGGAAAGCGCCAGCATAGGGGTTGGCGCGCTTGCGGCCGGCCAGCACATTGCCGTTGCTCGATGCACGGACACAGCGAACAACACGGGGCCTTTCGCGTATTATTATTTCAATGTCACGCTAGCCGACATTTACGGGCCCATAATCACCCAACTCAACCACACGTCAGGGACCACGCTCAATACGCTGGCCAACATAACGGAAACAGCCACAGGGACAGACTATTTCACAGGCAACAACAACATCCAGCAGTGCTTCATGACGCTTGACCATGGGCAGTGGACGGCTGTGCCTGCCATGGACGGCGCATACGACACGCCGACCGAACAGTTCGCCTATTCGTTCGGCTCGCTCCCCGCCGGGACGCACACCATAAGCGCCTACTGCACTGACTCGAAGGGCAACATCGGCGGCACGTTCAACGACACTTTCGGGATTGTCAACGTAGACCTGATGCTCATAATGGACGTATCTGGCTCGATGGCGTGGCCCATAACTAATTACACTGACGGCACAGTGGTATCAACGGCCTCAGCCACACCAGTGCTCGTGAAAAGCATGGCAGTGGGCACGAAAAACGGCGACCTCGAGAACATATCCCTAGAAGCAGAAACCAATGCGTCTGGCTGCACTGCCTATTTCCAGGCCCAGATAGGCCCGAACGCGCTTGCAAACGGCAGCCTGAGCTCGACCAAATACAAGACAACGAATTTCTATAACATAAACATCTCCGCATACAGCGCGCCGTATACCGTGGATTTCTACCTGAGCACTACGCCCGGCTGCACAGCTTACATGCGCAACGTCGCGATTACGCAGCTGCCTGAAAAGATACAGGCGGCCGCAAACTCGGCGGGCACATTCGTGGACATAACGAGCAACACTTCGCAGGCAGGGCTCGTGTCTTTTTCAACAAGCGCCAACACAGTCATGACGCTGACAGGCATGGGCTCAAGCGCAAACAAGACGGCCTTGAAAAATGCCATAAACAGCCTTTACCCGAGCGGCAGCACCTGCATAGAATGCGGCCTGGACAATGCGGTAAACGAGCTGATTTCGTCGCGAGCCAGGCAGGGCAGCGTGAAGGTGGCGATACTTCTCACTGACGGCCAGAGCAACTATGGCAATTCGGTAAATGGCGCGGTGTATGCGAGGGACAACAATATCACAGTCTACACCATCGGCCTGGGCAATGACGTGAATACCACGGAACTCACCAACATTGCCCTGCTTACATACGGCCAGTACTACTTCGCGCCCGACGCCGCGACGCTCAATTACATATACACGCACATTGGCCAGTACTAGGATGCAGCGAGACGGAGCGGGAAAACGCTTCCGCTTTTAAGCTTTCTATATCTAATATTTGCACCAATTTTGCCGAGGTTAGCTTAGCCCGAAGGGCAGGCAATGAAACCCGTGACAGTAAAATTATGCCGAGGTGGCGGTCCACTTTACCTGCGGGTAAAGGTCCCGCCATCAATTTAAGCAGGCATATGGCAAGAATATAGCACATATAGTGCCGAGGTGGCGGAATCCGGTAACGCGCTAGACTCGAGATCAAACAAAAACAAACAATGCGGGGCACTCACCCACGCGCGCGAAATCTAGTTCCACTCCGTGGAGTAGGAGTTCAAATCTCCTCCTCGGCGTTTTTTCTTATCAGCTGCTTCTGTCGTTTCAACCCTCGTGTTTTATAACCAGTTTTGTACAATAAATTGGCATGGAACCGTTCATTGCGCTAAATTTCAAGGCATACGCCGAATCCCTCGGGAACAAGGGGCTGGCGCTTGCTAAAACTGCCCGCGACGTGTCGCGCGAAACTGGCGTGCGCATAATCGTCTGCCCTCAGTTTGTCGACCTGTGGAACGTCTCCGCGCTCGGCATTGACACTTTCGGGCAGGGCGCGTCTGACTTTGAGCAGGGCGCGCACACCGGCTCTGTGACCCTTGAATCATTGAAGGATGCCGGATGCAAAGGGCTTCTTGTAAACCACGCGGAAAACAGGATTCCAAAAGCCTCGATTGAAAGGATAATATCGCGCTCGAAAAAGCTCGGGCTTGAGACAATGGTTTGCACAAAGGACGTGCCCGAATCAGTCGAGCTTGCGAAATTCAATCCCACTTGCATTGCAATAGAGCCGCCCGAACTCATAGGCAGCGGGATTTCAGTTTCAACTGCGAAGCCGGAAATAGTGAAAAACGCCGTGGACGCGGTCGCAAAGGTGTCTAAAAGCCCGGTGATTTGCGGCGCTGGCGTGTCCACGGGCACGGACGTGAAAAAGGCAGTGGAGCTGGGCGCGGCTGGCGTATTGCTCGCCTCTGCTTACGTGAATGCCAGGGACCCGAAAAAACTGCTAGAGGAATTTGCCGGAGCCATTGCTTAGGCGCGGGCAGGATGCGCAAGGGCAAAAACGCAAAAGCCTGTTGCATGCATGGGCAGAACAACATACACAACTGGTCAGATGGAAACGTATAACCCTCCGGAAAGCGTCAATCTTGCTTTCAAGCAGCTATGCGCGATACTTTTTGGCGAGGATGTGGGCCCCTTGGCGGAGTTCGGGGATTACCTCAAGGAAGCCATGATGCCATACACCATTGCGAAATCCTCTTTTTCAGGCAAGCCTGTTTTCCTTTCAAACCCTTATTATCCAGCCAATGCCAGGTTCTCGACACAGGGCGAGGCGGCGAAGGGCAGGGCGGGAAAGGCAGTCTCAATCAATGACGCGAAGGACATAGACTCGCTATTCCGTGCGGCATCGGAAAACATGGTTTATTGCGGGAACAAGGTCTTCGGCAGGAACGCCAACACCGCCCTTGTGGACAATGCGATAGACTGCATAGACGTGTATTACTCGCACAATGTGCGGAACGTGAAAAAGGGCGCGTTCATATCCTATGTCCGGGAATCCGAATATGTTTTTGGCATACCTGCCTTCCCAAAAATCCGGCATTCCATGCGCTGCCTGGAGGGCATAAACGCCAACAGGATGTTCGAGGCGTATTACACCAACAATTCCTCCGACATGTATTACTCCTTCAACTGCAACAACTGCTCCGAGTGCATGTTCGGGTTCAACCTGAGGGCAAAAAGGCACATGATAGGCAATCTCCAGCTCGAGAAGGGCAAATACATGGGGCTAAAAAAGAAACTGCTTTCAGAGCTTGCGCAAATCATGAGGAAAAACAAGCGGGCGCCTTCTGTGCCGGACTTCGCGCTAATGGATGCGCGGAATGAAAAACAAGGCAAAACAGAGCTTATCCCGACAACTTTGCCGCCTGCATCGGTCGAGAAGGCGTGG
>JAKALW010000109.1 GCA_021823945.1 Microcaldota archaeon | reverse complement strand
CTTTTCAGCCCGAATTTGCGCCAGGACTTGAAGTCGAGGTAATACGATTTGTTGTCCTTTGAGCTGAACCTTTCATACCCGTCCTTTGAAACGGATACCATCGAAAGCCCCGGGGGCGCGCCAATGGCTTTTTGCGAGCCAGTAGACATGAAGTCGACGCCGAACGCCTTCATGTCAAGTTCCATCGCGCTCCATGCAGACACCGCGTCCATGACTGTGAACATGCCTTTGGACTTGGCATAGTTGAATATCTCCTTTGCGTGGTTCGTGACGCCGACAGACGTCTCATTGTAGACCATGGCAAAGACCTGGGCATTCGAGTTGTCTATCGCCGCCTTCGCGTTCTCGAGGCTTATGCCTTTCCCAAGCGGGATTATCTCTTCCTGCACATTTGTGTAAATCCTTGAAGTGACCGCGAGGCGCCTGCCAAAGTCGCCGTTCTGGATTACAAGCATTTTCTCGTCCGGCTTTACCGCGTTGAGCACTATGCCTTCAATGCCCAATGAGCCTGAGCCTGAGATTATGTAGGAGTCCTCGGCATTTGTGTATTTCTTGAATCTTGTGACCAGGTCGCCGTAAAGGACCTGGAATTCCTTGCCCCTGTGGGATATCATGTCCCTTGCCTGGGCATTCCGGATGGATTCTGTAAGCTTGACTGGGCCCGGAGTAAGCAGCATGGAAAAACACCTCGCTGTATATATAGAATAAACTGTTTTAGAACTGGGAAAATTTATATTATAGCCTATCCCAGGGCGAAGGAGCAAGGAAAACCGGGAAAAAGAGGAAACCAGGGAAGGGCAGGAAAACAAACTTCTTCTTGGGGAAAAGGAAAAAAGAAAATGAAAAAGGACTTGGCTGCTCCGGATATGTGGCTTATTTTTTCTTTGCGCCTTCAGGGTTTGATTATGCCTTGTTCTGCTTATTTCTCCTTTGCGCTCTTGCCTTTTGCATCATCCTGCTTCCTGCCCTTGGAAAAGAACAGCTTTTTCACCACAAACATGATGATTGCAAGCGCAATGATTATCGCGACAACTGCCACGACAACAGCGCCAACCACATATTCCTGGGGTATGAATGACAGAAACGCGGGAAGCGCCATTCCGGCAATTGATGCGGATTGTGCACCGGCTGGCTGGGACATTGATGCGGGCGCCCTGGTGTTGCCTGATAGAGCTGCCTGCGCCACCACCCCATTGACCTGGGTGTCAATGGAGGCGAGCTGGGACGAGTAGGAAGAAATATCGCCAGTGGACATCTGCCCCTTTGTCTTGCCCTCTATTGCAGACACTTGCGCGTCCAAGCCGGCAAGCGTTGTTAGCGCGTCGCCGGACACAGCAAGCTTTGCTGACGCGATTTTAGCCTTTTCAGATTTGACCGAGGCAGTGAGGGCGGCGTATTTGGTCTTAAGGGAATTCAGGCTCGAGTCAGTGTCTGCGAAAAGCTGGTCAAATGGCTTTTCAAGCGCAATTGCCTTGGCATACTTGCCCTGTTCCTCCAGGTTGGATATGTTAGCAGAGTATTCCTCCAAAAGCGCGATGCTTGGCTCCATGGCTGAAAGCTGCACATTGGCATTGAGGCTTTCAAAATCAAGGCGGATTTGCGCCGATTCCGACAATGCCTTTTTCTTCAATGCGTCTGAAAGCTGGACCCTGTTTGCAGAATAGTTAAGCTGGGCATTGGAATTCGCAAGCAGTGCGGACGCGCGGCCGTCAGCCTGGGAAATCTGGGACTGCACGTCCGACATGGCGGCAAGGCTTGAGCGGATTGACGCGAGCTTATCTGAAGAGTAATTTATTTTCGGGCAGTATTCATATCCGCCCTCGCCAATCTGTGTCTTGAAAAGCAGGTTGGACTCCATGTTTGAAACTTCCGACTCTATTTTCGTGAGGAGCGCGAGTTCAGAGTCAACAGCTGATTTTGACGATGAAAGCGAGTCGGCGTTTTGCACGAAAGCGGAAACATCGGAAGCCACGGCAGAGGAGTTGGTGTACCATGAAGTGACCAGTTCCATGGAGTTCTGGGCATTGTAGAGCCCCGCCTGGCAGTTGGGATTCGCCTGGCACGCCGTCTTTGCCTCCTCGGCATTGGTGGCAGGGAGACTTGTCGTGCCTGTCAATTGATGGCAGTATGCGTCGCCGACCTGGCGCGTTGCCTCGAAGGCGTTCATGTCAGATTTGGCCTGCGACACCTTTGCGGAGTATCCGGAATTCGCCATGAGGTCGTCTTTCAGGATTTGCGAGATTTTGGCGCTGTCAAGCACAGCGTTCCCGGACTGGTCCACAATGAACATGTCCTTTCCGTCCGACTGGATGAGCGTATATTGCACGCCGCCGGAAGTCAGCGCGCTTTTCTGGAGCGCCGCGTCCGAGTCGAAGTTCTTCGCTGTGAAGGCGTCCACAGACTGAGAAAAAAACAATCCGGACAGGAGCATGAGAACTGCCAGTATGCCGATTCCGCGCCTTGCAATCATTGTAATGACCTCCACACCAAAACTGTTGGCATGAGGTAGGAAAAAGGGAATATAAAAGGGTTTTGAGATGTGTTGTGAGTTGCGGTTTGCGTATGGGGCGCAATATCATGAATAAACGATAAAGCCAAAGCTGACTGCAATAAAGAAAAACGCGCTTGTCTGGAAGCGATAAAATCCGCAAGGATTTTTTCGGACTTGTCTGAAAGACAAGTAGACCAAGCAAACCACAAGAGGTTTGCGGGCTCCTTGCCCGCTAGGGCAAGCAGCACAGAGCAGAGCTAAGGAAGAAGAGTGTAAGCTAAAAGAAAGAGAAGCGCTCTGTGCGGGAGTCGAACCCGCCCCACCGGATCGACAATCCGAGATCCTAACCGATAGACGAACAGAGCAACTTGATTCAAAACTTAATTCAGCATCTTCAACATCCAGAACCTGCATTCGGAATGCTTATGCATATCATTTCAGCATTTTTTCAACATCCAGAACCTACATTCAGGATGCTTATGCATATGTTAATGCACAAAACGTTTATATTGTGTCACATTCCCCGTGGGGGTTAGAAGGGGGCGATAGCCCCCTCTGTTTATATGAGCATTGCCAGCCGCCCCTGACAGGCGGTGGGTCATTTGCGCAAGTTTTCAAATCCCACCAGTGTGATATGTCCGCAGGAGTGATAAATTGCCAGTTAAGGCTTATTATTCACGCCCGCTTTGAACACACAACATCCTCGTTTCAGCCGGTAAACCGGACCCTTCAGACTACAGCGAGGCACTCTGCCAGGTTGAGTTATGGTGGGATAAGGATTATCTTTTTGCATAAATGATTTTTAAAGTATGCGCCCTTGGCGGGATTGCCACGAATTAGACATATGGGCAAAGCAGCAATTGTCATGCCTGAACATGCAAAGCACAGTTTTGGTATTGCCTTCGCACTTGACAGGCAGGCTTAGCAGCATGTCGCCATGCCCTGAACATGCAAAGCGCAGTTGTCGAATTGCCTTTGCATTTGACAAGTCGGCGCTGCTTCGGGTTGTCATGCCTTGAATGCGTAAGGGTCTGCGCACGTGCCCGACTGGACGCACGCGTCGATTTCGCGCGCCAGGTTTTCCTTTATGCTCCCGTTGGTGTAGATATAAGTGCTGTTTATGAAAACCATCGGGATGACGCGCAGGTTCTGCGAAACATTGTACCTGTCCGCAAAATCAGTATAGAGCGCGAATTCTGCCTGCGTTGACAGGATATTGTGCTTCTCAAGCGACACGCCCCACTTGGAGAAGTCCGAAGCTGTCTGATTTATGAATGCTTCCGTGTCCCTGCAAAAAGGACAGGATGAGGAATAGAAATACACGACTTTTAGCGTGATGTTCCCAACAGGCGTGATGTTCCCAGCAGCCTGGGAGTTTCCGGCAAGCGTGGAATTTTGCTGAACAGAGAGGTTTGAAGAATTAAGTGCGGCTGGAGATGGCGAACTATTGGCAACTGGAGACGCCGAATTGTTCAAAATCAGAGATGGCGAATTGTTCAAATTTGGAGAGGGTGAATTGTTCACGATTGGTACGGGCGCATGTATGGGAGCTTGGCTGGAATTGGAAACATTGGACAGATTGGACGTTGAATTTACGCTGCAGTTGGCATTCGTATTCGTGTTTGCCCAGAAAGCGGGGGAATACGCGGAATTTGTCGAATTTGCCGAACCCGCAGGCGAGCATGACGGAGCCTGTGATGCGCAGCCAAACATGAGGAATATCAAGCCAGCCAAAATAAAGGCGAGCGCAAAAAATCTCCTGGCCATTGAAAAAACACCTATAAAATTCAAAGCTCACTGCGAGCGCACCTGTACCTTGTCCGAGACCGAGATGATGGCGTCGAGGTTGAGGGTGAACTGCTGCCCGAACTGTGACTGGATAATCATGGACGTGTTCTGGCGGTCAACGCCAATGATTTTCCAGCCGTCCAGGCCATCGTCCTCATTGTCGCGGTCACCGTGGTGGCCATGAACATCATTACCGACTTCGCCTACGCGGCGCTCGACCCGCGTATCCGGCTGGCATAGGAGCGCACCCACCACGTGACTGCCGGAACGCTGGAAATCACCGAAAACAGCCTCGGGTCGCGCAGCCAGGGCACGCTCGGCC
>JAKALW010000108.1 GCA_021823945.1 Microcaldota archaeon | reverse complement strand
CAGGCTCACAAGGATATTCAGCTCGTCGCCAAATGGCGAGACGATAGGGCAGATGCAAAAGCGCGCGCGGAAAGTCATAAGCCTGATTTCAAAAAAATACGCTGCCAGGCCGCTTCTGGTTGTCACCCACGGTGTTGTTATTAGGGTGTTCCTCTACGAACTTGGACTTGCGGGCAGCATAGGCGAGGCCATGGCAAAAAGGGTGCCGAACTGCTCGATTGTCAGGATAGCCATGTGAACGGCCGCGGGCAAAACCAAGCCGCGCGTCAAGCCGCCCAGCCCATGCAGCCCTTCGGGGGGGCATTATGGCGTCTCTTTCATCCTTGAGACCTGTATCTTGCTGATAGTCGCGCCCGACATCTCGCGTATTTCAAACCTTGCCTCCTTAAGCACGAGCACGTCGCCCTTCACGGGTATGCGTTTGAGGTGGTAGTGCATGTACGCGGCTATGGACCCGAACCTTTCCGCGTCGGGGATTTGGATGCCCAGCTCCATCTCTATGTCGTGCAGCCTTGCGACGCCGGAAACGAGTATGACGGACTTTTCATCCTGCACGAAATGCAAAGTTTGCGGGTTCTCGTGTATGTCCCCCACAATTTCCTCGAGCAGGTCCTCAAGCGTCACTATGCCGTCAAACCCGCCTGTTGGGTCGACGACTATCGCAAGGTGTATGTTGGCCTTCTGCATTTTCTTGAACACTTCGGACGCCACTGCCTCCTTTGAGACAAAGACTGGCTTGTCCATTATTTCAGACACGAAATTGAAATCGCCGTCCGAAGTCAGCTTTTTGAGTGAGACTACTCCGACCACAGCCCCGGCTTCGGAGAGCACAGGATACCTGACTTTCTTGAATTTCGCGATTTTTTTCATGGTCGCCTGCTGCGTGTCTGTTTCAACAAGGCATTTCACCTGTTCGCGAGGCACCATGATTTCCTTGACAATGGTGTCGTTGAAGTCAAGCACGCGTTCGAGCAGGTTACGCTCCTCGCCGGATATCGCCCTATCCTCGACGCCAAATTCGAGGGCGTAGCGTATTTCCTCCTCCGTGAACCTCTGGCGCTGGAGCCGCGTCTGGAAAACCGTAGGGAAGAGCCTTCCCAGGGTTTCAATCAGCCATATCAGCGGCATGAAAACCGACATGAGCACGTATAGCATGGGCGCGGTGAAAAGCGCCACTACCTCGTTATTGTTCATGCCGTATGTTTTTGGGAAAATCTCGCAGAAAATCATGAGCATGAGCGCGAGCAAGCCGCCCGTTATGCCAAGGTAGACGTCGCCGTAAATGAGAGTGGTCATGTGCGCCACCAGCACGGTTGCGGCCGTGTTCGAGATGTTGTTGGCGATGAGGATTGTCATCATTGTCCTTGCAGTGTTCTTTTTCAGGGCTACAAGGATGGCGTATGGCATACGCTTGACTTTTGAGAGCCGCTTGACCTGCAACGAGGAAAGCGAGAGTATTGCCGCCTCGCCTGCGGAGGTGAACCCCGACACGCAAAGGCAGGCCAGCAAAACTGCAATTTCAAGTTCATACATGTTTGGTGTTATTGAGTGAAACTATTTTTAAACGCTTGATAAAATAGGGAAAGCGGGGAAAGCGAAAAAAGGAGAAGGATAGTGAAGAACTGGGTGGGGGCAAAGGCTACCATCCGTAATAGCTTGCCCGGGAGTAGCCAAAACCCATAAGCGCCCCGATGGCGTTCTTGCCGACAAGCCCGGGATTCATGGAAAGGATCTTAAGCAAAATTCCGGCCTTGTCTAAAACAGACATGCTTGAAAGCTCCTTTGGGAGAGATTTGCCGATCTGGTCAAGCTCCGCGTCAGTGAAAGAGTAAAGCGCCTCCTTGCCTGCTATGAGCTTGGAATAGTCGGGGAACTCGGCAGACCAGAGCCTTTCGTACTGGCAAAGCACCCTTGAGTCGTATTCCTTTGCCGAAACCGCCATTGCGGCGACGTCGGCCGCGAACTTGCCGGACATGAGCCCCAGGTGCGTCCCGCCCTCGAATAGCGGAGATGTGAACCCGGCAGCGTCGCCTACAAGCATGAGCCCGTCGTCATAGGTCTGCGGCAGGGGGCCGGAGGACGGGATTAGGCCGCCAAAGCTCTTCTGGGTTTTTTTCTTGTCCCAGCCCATTTCCTTGACGAACTGGTTGAGGTATGCCTTGACCTTCGCCTTTTCATCCGTGACAAGCCCGACATTGGCCCTGCCGTCCGACTTAGGTATCATCCAGAGATAGCCGTTTGGGGCGAGCCTGGGCCAGAGGTAGAAATCGAGATAGCCGTCCTGCGGTATGTCCTCCATGAGATACTGTGCTCCAAGGACTGTCGAGGATTCCTGTTCCATTGCAAGCAGTTTGGACGATGCCTGGGCAACGCCGCTTGCGTCTATCACGATTTTGGAGGAATGCGTTTGCGCGCCAGTGGTTATTTCCCACGCGCCACCATGCCTGGCGAGGCCGTTCACGCGGGCGGAATAGAAATATTTCGCGCCGTTTTCCTCTGCGCTTTTGGATATGTACTGCTCGAAGGCGTGCTTTTCAAGCACCACCCCGCCCTCGTTGAGCACGGTCGAATGGCCGTCCGGGAAAATAACGCGCACGCCTTTGACTTTGGCGGAGACCGCCTCGGCTGGGAGCGTGAAATTGAATTTCGATATCGCAAGGTCGGATAGGCACTCGCCGCAATGGACAGGCTCGCCCGCCCGCTTGTGCTCCTCGAATACCGCGACATCTAGGCCCTTCCTCGCGCCGCACAAAGCGGCGTGCGCCCCCGCGGGCCCTGAGCCGATTATCGCAATGTCGAATTCGCCATTTGACATATAATCACCAGGAAAAAATGCGCCCCCTGGGGCGCTGGATGCATAACTTATAGGGTAATATTTCAATGTATTTGGCTTGAATGTTTTAAAAGCGTGATATGCTTGGCGGGCATGGCGTGAAGTTCTCAGGCAGCCCGGGCGGCGCAAGCCCTTCGTTACGTCAATCGTCAAACGTACGTTTAATAATCATTTGGCTGCCTAATTCCGCCAGCGACCCGCAGGCTCACGCCATATAAATGGGCAAATCCTGCAAAAATGAAAATAAGAGGGCTAAACCCATATGCCAAAACTTATACTTGTCCATGAAAGAGGCAACTGCATCGGATGCGGCGCGTGCGCCGCCATAGCGCCGGATTGCTGGCGCATGGGCAAAGACGGCCTTGCAGACCTGATAGGAGGGAAAGATGCGGGTGGCGGGCGTTATTCAAGGCAGATTTCGGAAAGCGAACTGTCTACCAACAAACAGGCTGCGACCACCTGTCCCGTGAACGTCATACACCTGGAAAAGGATGGCAAGCGCGAGATATGAGAGAAACATGTTGAATGGCCCGAATGGGCATGGAAGAACTTTTGCGGATGGATATGATTGATTTTCATAGAGGTGCATTGGATTGGCAAAACAAACTCAAATCATGAACAAGATTAATTTCATAATAGCTGGGGAGGCGGGCATGGGCGTGACCACTATTGGCAACATGTTCGGGAAGCTGCTGAAAAACCACGGGCTCAACGTGATAACGTCAAACGACTTCCCGTCCCTTATCCGCGGTGGGCACAATTTCAATTACATAAGGGCCGACAGCGAGCCCATTTACTGCCCAATAGACAGGGTGGACATACTCGTGGCGCTCAACAAGGAAAGCGTGCTCAAGCACCTCTCCAACATTTCCGAGGGCGGCGCGCTCATTTACGACGAAAACAAGGTGAAGCTCGCGCCGGGCGACATAACGCGCGTGGACATAAAGGTCTTCCCCATACCCCTCTCGCAGCTCGCGCTCAAATCCGGCGGCGAGATTTTCTTCAACACTGTGGCGCTTGGCGCCGCGTGTTCACTTATCGGAATAGACTTTTCCATGCTTGAGGCGTCAATGAAACAGACATGGGCGAGAAAAGGCGGGGAAGTCGTGAGGAAGAACACCCAGGCCGCGCGCGAGGGCTTCGACGCTCTTGCGGCCCAGCTCAAGGAGCCCTTCTGGATAAAAATAACCAAAATCGGGCCTGACACGAAAATCCTCCTCACTGGCAATGACGCGTGCTGCATTGCGGCGGTCAAGGCGGGCGTGAAAATGGTGGCTGAGTACCCCATGAGCCCGTCATCGTCGGTACTGCACTTCATGGCCGCGCACGAATTCTCCCACGAGATTGTGGTGAAGCACACGGAAGACGAGATTGCGGCTGCCAACATGATAGCTGGCGCCGGCGCGGCGGGCGTGCGGGCCATGACAGCCACATCGGGCGGCGGCTTTTCGCTCATGGCCGAGGCGCTCGGGCTGATGGGCATTTCCGAAATACCTTGCGTGATTGTCAATGTCATGAGGGCGGGGCCTTCAACCGGCCTGCCGACATACGGCGAGCAGGCTGACTTGAAATTCTCGCTCACTGCCTCGCAGGGCGAATTCCCAAGGCTCGTAGTAGCGTGCGGCGACGTGGAGGAATCATTCTGGGAGACAATAAAGGCTTTCAATCTCTCAGACCAGGTCCAGACTCCGGCAATCATACTCCTTGACAAGAACCTTTCGGACGGCTATGAGAGCACCGACAGGTACGATACCAAGGATATCAAGGTGGAAAGGGGCAAGCTCCTGACCGAAAAGGACCTTGAAGGCGTCACGGACTTCAAAAGGTTCAAGTTCACCG
>JAKALW010000107.1 GCA_021823945.1 Microcaldota archaeon | reverse complement strand
GATCTACAGCTTGAAGACGCAAGGGAAGCCGAGAGGAAAAGGAAAAAGCTCATGTACGCGGAAGGCGACCTCAAGACGGCACTCGAGGAAAGGGCTAAAATCGAGAAGGAGCTCACGGACATCAGGGCAGAGCTCAAGGCGCTCTATAGCTCCAAAAAGGACATGGCCAACAGCGAGAGGAAGGAAAAGTCCGATACCGGCAGGCGCCAGCACCATGACGAGAGCCGCAAGAGGCAGGACAGGGAATTCCGCGAGGAAAACGCCCAGCACCTCAAGCCCTTTGAAAGATTCGTGTCGCTTGAAGAGATAGTCCACATGAAAAAGTCAGGTGAATCAGGGCAGGAGTAGTGAGGAAAAATGCTAATCGGCGTTGTCGGCGCGCCCAACAAGGGCAAAAGCACTTTTTTTTCAGCTGCGACCAAGACGGAGGTCGCGATTGCCGACTACCCATTCACGACCATAGACCCGAATAAGGGTGTCGGGTATTGCAGGGTCAAATGCCCGCACACAGAGGTGGGCCATGTTTGCAACCCCAGGACTGGCGAGTGCAAGAGCGGCACGCGCCTGGTCCCGATAAACATCATTGACGTTGCCGGGCTCGTGCCAGGCGCACATGAGGGCAAGGGCATGGGCAACCAGTTTTTGGACGACCTTAGCAATGCGGACGCGCTCATGCAGGTCGTGGACGCGAGCGGGAGAACCGACTTGGAAGGCAACAAAGCCGAAGGCGCCAACGTTCTTGAGGAGGTCAGGTTCCTCGAAGAGGAGCTGGACTATTGGTATGAGGGCGTGCTCAAGCGCAATTCCGCGAAATTCAAGGGCAAGACTATCAAGGAGCTTTTCACTGTGGCGTCCGGCCTCAAAGTGACGCTTGCCGATTGCGAGCGCGCGGCGCGGGCGGCAGAGCTCGAAACGAAAAGCATAATGTGGGACGACTGGCAGCTTTTCAAGTTCGCGCGGGAGTTGAGAAAAATCTCAAAGCCTGTGCTCATAGTCGCAAACAAGGCTGATGTGCCAGGCTCGGATAAAAATATTGAGAAACTGGAAGTGGCGTTTGGCGCCGATAGGGTGGTGGCGTGCTCCGCAGTCGCGGAACTGGCGCTGCGCAAAGCCGCGGCGGCAGGCGCGATAACATACTTCCCAGGCGACGATACTTTCGAGATACTCAGCGCCGACGAAAGGCAGCGCGCCGGGCTTGAGCAGATTGCAAGGATAATCAAAGGCAAGGGAAGCGGAGTGCAGCAGGCGATTGAAAAGATGGTGTTTGAGATGCTCGGGCTCATCGCAGTGTTCCCGGTGGAGGACGAAGCCAAATTCTCGGACAGGAATGGGAACGTCCTGCCAGACGCGATACTCCTTCCCATAGGCTCAAGCGCGCTTGACCTGGCGGGAAAAATCCACACAGACCTGGCGCAAGGCTTCATATGCGGCATAAACGCCCGCACGCACATGCGCGTGGGAAAGGACACTCCGTTAAAAAACGGTGACGTTATTAAGGTTGTATCAGGCAAAAACCATTGATTGCCCGCGCGGGCGGCAGATGGCTTTCCGGCAATTGCGCAAGACGCCGCCATGGCAGCGCCCATGGAGCCCAAAGCGCATGCAGGGCGCCAGATTCCTTGAATAGGTGAGATAATATGGATAAAAAAACTTTGTTTCTTTTCGCATTCGCAATAGTGGCGGCCGCATTAATCCTGGCTGCGTCAGGCTGCACCCAAGCCAGCACGACGCAGGGCAACAAGGCCTCAAACGCGAGCAAGCCCGCTGGCCAGGACGCCAATTCTGATGGATACTGGCTTATTGCCAATTCTTTCAACAACCTCGCCACGCTCAAGGATTACAGCCTCACTGTGAACGACAGCAAGGACACATACGACACTATCCAGACCATAGAGAGGGCGAACGGCGTGAGCCACGTAAGCGTTTCGACGCCTGTCGACGTCAAGGACGCCTATTTCTCCGGGAATTCCACAATATTCTGCATAAAGCTTGAAAACAAGCCCCGTAAATGTTTTGAAGTGGCGAATACCTCCAATTTCTACCCAATTGCCCAGGACTACGGGACGCTTTTTTTCAACGACAGGTACATCAACGGCGCGCGGCAGGAGAACACGATTTTCCAGTCGTCAGACGCCAGGACATTCGTTGCCAACCTGACAAACCAGACTTACAACGGGTTCCCATGCACGCAGACTGAATTCGCCACAGATTACAAGAAAATGACTGTGGACCAGCTTAACGCGCTCGGGCTCACAACTGACACGTACCAATACAATGACAATTTCCTGACAACCATGTGCATAGACGGAAAAGGCATCCCGATTTACCTGAACATCTCATACAGGGAAGTCTACGACAACCTCACAAGAAGCACAGTACGGACTGTCACAGGCTTCAGGGAATCAGGATTTGGCATAACTGTGCCCGAAGTGAATTCGAATGAGAGCGCTTTCGCCTCCGACTACATAGACGCCAACGCCGCCCTGACCGCGTACGCCAAATGCTTCAGGTTGAAAAACGAAAGCGACAGGAACGACTGCTATAAGAGCTCGGCGTTTGACAGCAAGGATGCGGGTGTGTGCGAAAAGATAACCGACGCCCAAAATCACGACCAGTGCATCATAGCGATCATGTCAAAGCAGGTGAAGCCCGAACTGTGCGCCATGACAAGCGTGTTTGCCGACGACTGCTATGCAGAGGCGGCAAGAGTAACGGGCAACGCCACCTACTGCGATAGCGTAACCAACCAGACAGTCCAGACATTGTGTAATGATTACCTGAAGGGCACGTACCAGCCAGCGCCCCAGTGCATAAATGACGCGGGTTGCGCCACCACTGGCTGTTCCGGGACCATTTGCGCGCCAAAGGACAAGCCAGTGACGACTACTTGTGAATGGCGCCCCGAATACGCGTGCTATAAGGAAAACAATGCGGTTTGCGGCTGCACGAGCGGGATTTGCGGCTGGAAGCAAAATGACAACCTGACAGCGTGCCTTGCAATCCAGGGCAATATCAGCGCGAACAGCACGGGCGCGCAAGCCCCGCTCCTCCCACCGAGCTAAGGCATATAAACAACCCGCCGCAATTACCACAGCATGGCGATTGCGCGGGTTTATTTTTCTGCCAAGCGGGCTTATGCGTCGTGCCTGATAGGCTTGGCCCTGGCTGAGGCGCTCCTGTACGCCATAGCTGGCATTGCCATGCGCGACCCGTTGGCAAGCAGGCCCGAACTATTCCTGGCCCTCCCGGTTTTTGCTGTTATCCTTGCCATAACCATCAGGTGGCTTTCCGGGAAATTCTCAGTAAGCCGCGAAAAGGGAAAAATTGCCTGTCATTCCCCATTTCCATGGGCCAAGAAAAGGGAAATCAATGTCGCAGGCGCGCGTGTGTCTGTAACAGAGGATGTAATTGACAGGCTCCTTGGGACAGCGAGCATCGAGACCAGGATAGGCAAGGGCAAGGAGAGTTTTGGCCCGTTCGAGAAAAAGGATGCCGTGGCGCTTGGAAAGGAGATAGGCAGGGATGCCTGAAAGCGGAAGGCGCGGGCATTTTTTGGTGTTTTCATGAAATGGCATTTGGTAAAAGACTCTGAAATTGTTTACCAGCTCAGGCTCGCAAAGCTTGGCAATCCCACGCCGCAGGGCGTGGAGCTTTGCGCTCCCGAGATAGCCTATTGCGAAAGCATAGGGCTTGAGACAGGGCTAAAGCCGGCTTTGAAAAACAAACCTGCGTCTGCCGGCGCGCTTGTTTTTTTCAAGTCAGTGAGGGAGGCTGGCCGCGTCGGGTTTTTCGACCATGAGGATGAATCCCTGTTTTTCATGTTCCCGCCCGGCAATGAAAGGGAGGGACAGGAGATTGAATATGCGGTCGTGATTTGCAAAAAAGGCAAAGCCGAAGTTGCGCGGGCTATTGAAAAGGCGATTGCGGTAGGGAAAAGGGCGAGGCACGACGCCATTGTAGCCATCTGCGGCGCAAATTCGTGCGAATATGTGAAGCTAAGGGAAATGAAATTCGAGCCTGTTTCCAGGTGAGGGCCGGGCGAAATGCAAAACTGCACACGATGCGGCGCTACGATAGAAGATTGGGATTCCTCGTACTATGCCAGGGGGCTTCTCTGCCAGCCGTGCTATGATTCCATACACGCCCACGACAACAAGGAACTCTGCAATGGCTGTTACTCCTATGTTGAAAAAAACAAGGACCATTGCGTGCTTGGCAAATTCTACTGCGGCCGCTGCTACCAAACGCAAAAAGAAATCATGAAAGGGAAAATATGCAAGGACTGCGGCAGGTTGCTTCCAGACAATGAAAAACGCATGTTCCAGGATGACGGCAGCATTGTCTGCGCCAGCTGCCACGCGGACATGTCAAAGAAAGCGGGCATGAGGATAAGGGTCCAGGCGCCGGGCGCGGCGCCGCAGGGAAGGCGCAATGTTGCCCCTGGCCTCCGGGACTACGGCACAGCGCAGGAAGAGAGGCGGCTGCCCATGGAATCGTGGAACGGCATAAGCAGGAATGCGCAGCCCGGGCGCGATAATGGGTTCTTCGGGCTTGCCAAAAGGCTTTTGGCTAGGGCATGAGCGCAGGGCAAAGCAAGGCAGGCGGGGGAATCGGGATAAGCGAGCGGATTCCAAGAGTGCCGCGGCATCAATATCCGATGGCCTTGCTTTTCATCTCAAGGTACTTCTTGAAAACCTTGTCCACTGTTTTCTTGTCAATGTCCCCGCCGATGTG
>JAKALW010000106.1 GCA_021823945.1 Microcaldota archaeon | reverse complement strand
TCAAGACGGTCAAAGGACTCTTAGAGACTTCTAAGTCAATGGGATACCCCGGACTTTAGTCCGGGGAGGAGGTCATTTTTCTTAATTCACTGGTTCTCAATTTTCCAAATCGCTTAGCGGCAATCATACCTCTTGTTATCGCCAAATCGCCAAAGCTTTGGCTAAATCTCAGGCATAATGGGCAAATCAGGCCAGCCGCGGCAAGCTTGCGGGCTTATTTTCCCTTCCCCAGGAACTTGCCGCCCCATCTATTCAGCGTCCCTGATTTTCTTCTGCTTTGTCCTGAGGAAGTCATATGCGGCAATAGTCTTTGACAATATGGTGACTGAATAGTACACTGTTATCATGAAAACCAATTCCGTTAGGAGTTTCATAATCTCCCAGGGGAAGCCGGGGAGGAAAGCCACCACGTCCACGAACTGCAAAGCCGAGAAGACCAGGAAAGCTACTGCCATGAAATAATATGTCTTTGACATGCTCTCCTTCCTGTGCTTCTGCGCGAGCTTGAATAATGAATACATTATCGCGAGTGAGAAAATAACTGTTATGGCCTGGAGGGCTATAAATATGTAGTCGATGTTTGTTGGCAGTTCCATGCATCGTGATTGGCTTGAAGTGTTATTTATACCTTGTGCCTGCCAATCCCGTTCCCCAACAAAAACCGTTTGCCTTAAATATCGGGATTTGCAAGGTTCTAGCATAACGGCATACGGAGGTTCATGGCATGTTTCCAATCAAGAAAATCCCAGCTCTCGCGGCAGTAGCGCTTCTTGCCGCGCTGTCAATGCTGCAAGTCGCATATCCAGTCAGCAATCTGACAGTCCCATTGAGTTCGGTTTCCCTGTATTCGAACGGCTATGGCTTTTTTGAGAGGGGAATCTCTACCAACCTGCCCATAGGGCGGCAGGACCTCCAAATCATGAATTTCACGCAGAGCGCCATATCCGATTCAATATCCATCTCCGATTCCGGCGCAGATATTCTCTCTTACAGATTCTTTTCCAGGCTTGTCAACCATACTGACTCGGCAAAGAGGCTTGCAAGCACGTTCGAGCTTTTGAATTCGAGCATTGGCTCCACTGTCGCGCTATCCACAGCCTCAGGCGCGATGTCGGGCACGCTTGTCTGGGCGTCCCCCGACTCCGTGGGCCTTCAAACGTCCAACGGCGTGTCCATCGTGAGGCTTGAGACTGTGACTGAAATGTCATTGAGCCCGGGCGCGTACCAAGTAGACGACAACACCACCACCCAGTCGACGGAGCACGGCTTGGCGTTCTCCGAGCAGTCCAAGTCACAGGACCACAACATAGACATATCCTACCTTGCATCCTCGTCATGGTCCGCGCATTACAGGATTTACCTGTCGCCCGATTCGTCAAGCGGGAAGACTGATTTGCAGGCGTGGTCCACCATAAATAACAATGCCGGCGAGGACTGGAAAGGCGTTTCTATGTCTGTCATAGTCGGTTCGCCAAAAATGGCGAGCGGATACATGCCCTCGTACGGGAGCTATGACTATTTTGCCAACAACAAGGCACTGTCAGGAGTTGCGGCGGCGCCCAGCGTTTCCTCCGGATACCTGGTGGAGCTCATCTCCGGGCAGTACAAATACACGCTTGCCGAGCCAGTGACCCTTGCGAGCGGCGACTCGGCAACTTACCCGCTTTTCACCAAGAGCCTAGATTACCAGCGCGAATACCTGTGGGACACCAACCGCGGCAGCCAGACCGAGAAGGTCCTGCGCGTGAAAAACGACCAGGACTCGCCTTTGGCATCGGGAGTTTACAGGGTTTATGACGGCGGCGTGTTCGCGGGCGAGGACTCAGTCCAGTTCACCGGCAGGGGCGCCGAGGCCGAGATATTCTACGCGTACATGCCAGAGATGCAGGTGAAAAAGGACACGGCGACCAGCACTGTGCAGAACGGCAATGCGCGCGTGACCACGTACAATGTCACGCTCTTTGCGGACAACAAAGGCGAGACCCCAGTCAACCTTAAGATACGAGACTACATGGACTATGGCGACAAAGTAGAGTTCGTGTCAGGCACGCCAACCCCTGCGATTGACAACAACCTTCTGACATGGCGCGTTGACGTCCCGTCCGGAAAGAACACCACAGTGTCCTACACGTACACTGTAACCAACTACATTAACCAGCCTATCAAATACTAGGCTTGGTTCTTTTCCCTTTTTTTCTTTTAATTTTCTCCTTTTTTGCCTGAAAATCAGTTCTCTTGAGCAGAAGCGGGCTTGATTGCCTGTAACTTGGGAAAGCGAAAATTGCCTACCTGTACCTTAGGAATGCGCCAATGCCGTAGAACCCCTGAAGGAACTGCGAGCCTTCCGAAGTGTCGGTGGAGACCACGTGGACAGTGATGTTATTGGAATTGGCAAGCTCTATTAGGTCGTCGATTAGCATGGCTTCCTCCTCTTTGAGCGGCTTTGACCCGTCCACACACCTTATTTCGCCAAGCTCGTCCTTGTTTTTTGCGATTTTTGCTATCTCGGCGCCGTCATTGCAAATGAACTTGAACCTTTTGTATTCCAGGCCTTCCGACACGAGCAGTTCGGAGGCTTTCTTGCTCATCAGGGCATCGCGCACGTCCTTTTCGCCGTAAGTCGCAAGCCCGCTCGAGGTAACTTCCCTCATGAACCTTTCCATAAGCTCCCTTTCCTTTATGGACTCCTGCTCGGCTATGAATTCGCCTGATTTTGACAGCAACTCGCGCAGGCCCTGCTCCTCGGTGTATCCCGTATCGACCACGCCCAAGACCTTGATTTGGTAGTTGTAGGGGTGCATCTTGTAGAAGTTCTCCTTTGTCGGCCCCGGGCCCCCTATTATGACGCCTTTAACCCTGTCGACGAAATAGGAGTCCATTGCCTCGCCAATGCGCTTGTAATAAAGTTCGATGCTCTCCTCTATGAGCCTCTCATACCTTCGCGCGGACTGCCCGCCTTTCCTGATTTTGGCGTGCGCAGTGGAGTTCATCCTTTTGAGTATCTGGATTTGCGTGCCCCTCAAAGTCGCGATGGTGCATTCCCTGCCGTCCAGGACTATGAGCCCGTAGGTCTCCTTGACGTCGCCCATGGCCTCAAGCGGGTCCAGAAAGAACCGCGAGTCGCACCTGTATGTCTGTATGTTCAGTGGCTGGGGCGGGAAAATCGAGAACAGCTCGATGTCGACTTTGGCTGGGTTGTTTGATATATTTCCCGCGAAAATCGCCATGCCGTTTGGCGGGGTTTCCCTGAATGTCTTGAGATAATTGAGTATCCTTTCAAGCGCGTCGACCACGTTTTTGCGCGTGGACTTGGACTTGATGTTTGACGCCTGCCCTGCCTCCTCCTTCAGTTTCCCAGAAGTCTCGTGGAGGGGGTATTTCACTGGAATGTAGACTGAAATAAGCTCAGTGCCGGAACCCTTGCACGACTTTAGGAAGCGAAGCTGTTTCTTGAGCTCATACTTGAGCTTTGACTCGTCGTCAGTGCCTTGGATTCCAGCCATCAAAATCAGCATTGTTCAAATTTGAAATAAAAAAGGAAATGTGGTAAATCAGATGACGCCGACTTCGCCCGTGTCAAGTTCGTATTTCGCTGTCACTATTTTGAGCTTGCCCTTCTTCTCAAGTTCTGCGAGCAGCTCGCTTTTAGTTATAAGGCTGTCCGATGTGATGCGGGCGTTAATCTTGACCGCCTCCTCTATGACGTTTTCAGGGTTTGAGGTTTTCGCCATTTCCACGGCGGGTTTGATTGCCTTGATTATCTCGCCAATGTTTCCATGCACGTGGCCTTCCGCGCTTGCGGCAGTAACCGCCCCGCATTTCGAGTGGCCCATGACAACCACCAGCGGTACATTCAGGTGCTCTGCAGCGTATTCGACAGAGCCTATTGTTATCGCGTCGACCACATTGCCCGCAGTCCTGATGACGAATATGTCGCCAATCCCTGCGTCAAAAATGTGTTCCGGCGGAGTCCTTGAGTCCGAGCACGTGATGACTATGGCGAACGGCTTTTGCCCCTCGGCCACCTCTTCCCTGCGCAAGGGCGTCCTGTCGCCTTTGTAGTCGCCTTTCACGAATCTCCTGTTGCCTTCCAGGAGTTTCTCAAGCTCCTTCTCGCCAACTTTGGCTTTTGTGTTGTTGAGCTGCTTTTCCTGGAATATCTGCGGCTGGTTGTGCCCCGCGCCTTTTTGTTCTTCTATTTTTTTAACTGCCATATTATCACCAAATCCTTCCCTACATTGGTTACTTTGAAACGTTTAGCGCAAATCGCGCGTGCACGCGCATTCCCGCGCTGCAAAAAACTGATTGCGCCCTGCATGATGACACTTTCCAGATTTATAATGATTTCCGTCAGTCGGCCCCAAGCATGAATGCGAAGGATTCCTGCAGGCCATAGAGCCTTGAGAAGTGCATTGCCTCCTTCTGGTCGAACGCCCCGCCTTTCCTGCGGTTTGTGAGCCTGCTGTCGTACAGCGCATTGGGGCTTTGCGAATCCTTGATGTCCATGCCGCCATGCGCAATCTCGGCGCGCACAGTGCCAGTTACGGGCCTTGACTGTTCTGAAAGGAACGTGTCAAGGTTGGCCCTTAGCCTTGAATAGAAATTGCCCTCATATACGAGTTTTGCCCAGGCGCGCTCGTTTGGCACCTTGACGTCAAGCTCGCACCTTGTCAGGGTCTGGCGCTCCAGCAGCTTGTGCGCTGTACTCGCGGCAAGCGCGAGCGGCGCCTCGTAGTGCTCGGCAGCCTTGAGCCCG
>JAKALW010000105.1 GCA_021823945.1 Microcaldota archaeon | reverse complement strand
GTATTATCGCATGAGCATTTAAAAGGCTTCTTGGCAAAGGCGCAATAGAGCCAAAAGCCTCTAATCTTGCTTGCCGCCAAAATCATGCGGAGTTTGGAATGAATCTGAAACTAACCGGGAAACCCTTGCAAAAACAGACTTTGCAAAAGCCTCTGTCCTGGATACGGCAGTGCAGATTGCCCAGGAAACAGAGTCGAGGTATCTGCGCGAGGGAATAATGGGGCCAAGCATCATGCCCATGTTTTTCCTGAAAAATGACACTCCTCTGACCATTCCAAGTAGTTCAAAGGCTGCCTCCTTGAATGAAAGGGCCTTTGCACCCGCCTTTTCAATGGCTCCGGTGTCGGAAAGCCCGCCTGCTGGGATTATGAGGAAATCGGACTTGGAAAGGCTTACGGGAAAGCCCCGCCCTGATGATTCCGCAAACCCGTCGCGCATGTGGTAAAAATAGCGCGGGCCGAATGCGGCAACGCCGTTTGCCAGCAAGGAAGGGGACAATTTGGGGGAATCAGAAGCAATGAAATCCGAGGGTGATTTTGCTTGTACTAAGCCATTTTCAATGGATTTTTCAAGTTCCGCCCTGTCCCTGAACAAATAGAATATTGCCCTGTGCGACCTGCGTGCAGAGTAATTGCTTGCTGAAATGAAATAGCGCTGTGAGAGCCTGCCATTGCCTTTTTTCCCTGCAATGGAATGCCCGCCATCCTTTCTGCCATTAGGCAGGGCTTGCTGTGGGGAGAGGTTGAGTTTCATGTAATTCTTGCCCTGAAGAAGTTTATAATACAATTGGGAAGGACTTTTTGACAAGCCCGGAAGGTAGATAAAATCCCGCAAGCGGGAAAGGGAAAGAGCCCTACTTGGAAGGAGCCATTATGACAATGTCGGCAGTGTTCCTAAGCGCAACCGAGAAGCCCGGCTCCGCGCCAATTATGATTGTCTCCTTGCCAAGCTCCTTTGCCTTGACAAGCACCGGCCTGAAATCAATGTCGCGGGTCATTAGGGCGATTGTATGGATTGCGGGATTGAAGACCTGCTCCATCGCCTCGCACGCCATTGTGACGTCCACGTCGCCAGTTGTGATTATTGGCTGGTAGCCCTGGTTCACCATCGCCTCAATCAGCTTGTCCGAGGCATATTGGTCGAGGTAAATCTTTGAGACCTTGATTGACCCGTGCTTTTGGAGCTGTTTTCTTACAAAGTCAAGGTCAATGTTCATCTCGCGGCGGATGACGTTCGGGCCGTCAATCAGGAGAGCTATGTTCCTGTTGTCTTTTTTTTCAAGAAGAGACCTTATTTTTTCAAGCATGTGAACACCGGCGAGTGGCGCCTTGGATATGCGCGCAATTCAGGAAAAAGCGCGCGTGCCCAAAGCTGTTTTCTTCAAAGGCATCAAAAGCCTGATCCCTTGCCGCCGTAAAATTGCAATGCATTCCTGAAAGTGCTTTCCGCGGCATCATCCAAACTGACGGATAGGCTGTCTGAAATTATTTGCAGTGATACATTAATATCATTAAGCGTCTTGCCGATGTAAGGCGAGTCTGTTTCCGCAACAAGGCGGGCAAGGCCCACAGCCTTCACTGCTTTTTTGCGGTCCTTGTTCCTCAATGGCGGGACTGATATGATGCCCCCAAGCTCGACAGACTTCAACGCGTCCTCTTGCGTGCCGGAAAAGCAGTGCATCATGAATTTTTTGACATTGTACGATTCAATGCGCGAGAGCACTTCGGGCATGGCGTCCCTGCAATGGATGACAACAGGCAGCCCAATCCTTTCCGCAAGCTCAAGCTGGTATTCGAATGCCCAAATCTGCCTGTTCCTTTGCAAGTCAGTCTTGCCCCAGTGCCAGTCAAGCCCTATCTCCCCAATCGCGTCGGGCTTGAATGCCCTGTACTGCTCAATCCAAAGCGGAAGCAGGTCATGGATTTTCTCAATGTCCTGGGCAGTCTGCGGGGCAATGCCGCAGGACAGGAAAACCCTGCGCCCGCTTGCGGCATTGCCAGGATTGGATATTCCAGGCAGCCCGGCAATGCCTTGGCTTTCATGAAAACCGGAACTGTTGCCGGAGGGCTTGCCAAATTCAGAATTTAGCATGTCCCTGATTCCCGCGTTCTTCTCGTTCGATTCAGCGGAAAAGCCGGAAGTGGCGCAAAACATGCCTTCTGGCAGTGCAAAGGAGCGAGGTTGCACTGTAAGGCCCTCGTAAGACTCCAAATGGCAGTGCGCGTCAAAACGTCTCATGGGAAACGCCCAAATATTGTGCTAAGATGGCTGTTATTCCCTCTTTCTGATAATGAGCATAAAAAACAGTAAGTAGAATGCCGCACCAAGAATAAAAGCTGGCGAAAGGGAAAAAAGCCCCATGTAATACGCAGGCACGCTAGCGCCAAGCAGGATTCCGGTTAGAAAGCCGACTGTTTTCTCACGCCAGCCCTTGAGCTGTAGAAAAGACCAGTGGATAAATGCGGGGAGGGGAAAAATAAAAGCGATTATGTACGAAGCGTAACTGGCGGCTATCATGGTTGGCGCGGAACCTGCTCCAAGCATGAAAAACAGCATCGTGCCCGGCAATATCCCGGCAAGAGCGCCAAGGCACCTGGCGCAGGCATGGAAAGTCGAGCCTGCAAAGTGGATTGAAAAACACTTGTCATTCCATAGCCTGGCTGGATGGTGGGAAAATATAAAATTGAAAAAATCCCCCGCGCCCTTGCCGTTTCCAGTTGCGAGGGATTGCAGGGATTTGCTTTTCATGGCAAATCAGAGCGTGTTGAACATACTCTGGACTGTTGAGTCGAAGTCCTTGCCTTCCTTGTCGTAAAGGTACCAAATCAGGATAACTCCTATAAGCGTGGTGAAAAGGAAAATGCAGCCTGCGGCGTATGAAAGTGTTGTGGGCTCGGAATTGCGCGTGTAGGTGACTTCAAGGTCGTCGCCCTTTGCGGCAAGCGATACTGTGCCGGATATCTTTGCCCACGAGCTTTCCTTTGAGAACGACACCATTCCTGAAGAAACCGAAGAGATTGCGCCAATTGACTGGAGTTTCTTGCGCAGCTCGTCCGCAACCCTGTCTTTTTCCTTTGCGCCTTTTTTGATTGAATGGAATAGTGTTGCAGGCATGGATATGCACCTCATATTTCGTTTAGTCGTATGCAATAAGATTCCCATGCCCTTGCTTATTAATTTAATCCCGAAGCATGCGCCAGGGGGCCATGGAAAACCAGAAGCCGGCAATCACAAACCAGGCCACGGCAATGGCTGCAAAGCACAGCGAAGGCAGCAAAACGCACACAGGATGGCAAAACGCGCACAACCAGGATTGTTGCAAAGCGCACACTATGGTTGCAAAAAAAATGCGGAAGGGACGTAGCCCGCCTTTTGTTCACAGTCTAATGGGCTTTCGCCCATCAAAAAGCCCTTTCCGCGCTTGCGCACGAAAAAAGGACAGCATTTGACTAAGCGGCATAAAGGCCTTGCACTGGCACAGGAACCTGCTCGCAAATCCGTTTCATCCGGCCCTTCCCCCGTCTCGTTTCCTCATTCTCATCCGAAGGAAAGCGGTATCGTTTCTGTTAAATGCGAGCTCCCATTACAGGATTGATTCTTATTTGGGCGCACGAGGCGCCAAATGGTCCAGAGGGCGGAACTTCCTCACCGCGCGATATCGCACAGCGTCAGCTGCCCGCCCCTCCGCAATGATTATTTTATCCCAAACCTGACTTAAAAACGTATTGGCGGCATTTCCTAAACGCGTGCAACATTCATTTCTTGGCGGCGTTTCCTAAACGCGTGCAACACTCACTTCCCTTCCACTTAAAACTAGTTAAATAATTAGGTTGCCTGCGAATGTTGCACGCGCCAAGGCTTGGCTGCCAAGAGCTATCTTATTTCTCTTTCGTTTCTTTTCGACTCCTGCTGCCCGCCGTAATCCGACATGCCCGCTTTCCAAAGCGAGCCCCCGTACTGGCTTGAAAGCTGCTCCTCGACTGTCTTGGACTTGGCAATGGCGCTTACGACGTGCTTTTTCTCAATCAGGTGCGCTTCCTCGGAAACCGCCAGGTCGCCTGCGGTCTTGATTATCCCGGATAGGTGCCTAAGCCGCAGGGTGTATGCATCCGCATTGCCTTCCGCGGCAGCCCGCCTGTGTGCCTCATTGGCAATGGCCTCGCACGCCTCGAAATCCGCGTGCGGTATGTGGGCGTCTTTTTTGATTTCCTGGGATATGAACTTGAAAATCTTCGACTTGTTCTCCTCTGTCCGAGGCATGTGGGTGGCAAATAGCACCTCATAGCCGGAGCCGGATATCCTGGAGCGCAGAGGCGGGAGTATGCCTGCGAGGTCGTTGATGTTTACAGCGGACACGAAAATGAAGTCGCACGGGACGTTCTCGGCCCTGACTGAAGCGCCAGTGCTTGAGGCATTGCGCCCAGCAATGGTGAATTTTTTCTCCTGCATTGCCGTAAGGAGATGCCTCTGGAGCGGGCCAAGCGTTCCAAGCTCGTCTATGAAAAGCACGCCCTCGTGCGCTTCATGGACTGCGCCGGGTATCACGCGCGTGTATGGCAGGAGGCCGATTTCAGGATGGCCGCCATAAGGGTCGTGCATCACGTCGCCCAGAAGCTCGGTTTCTGAGGCGCCCGTGGCCATGACGAAGGTTTTCCTTTTCAAGGGGACCAGGACTTTCCTTAGCTTCCTCTGCTCGAGCATCGCCTTTTCGCGCGCCTGCTTTTCAGTGTAGCCAAAACTGGCGATCTGCGGCTGACAGTAGGTGCAGCGCGGCATCATCACGTAGTTGAGCGGCTGTGTCTCTACCCCGGCAATCGTCTCGGCGGCGATAATGCCCTGCGCGCTGGCAACATGAGC
>JAKALW010000104.1 GCA_021823945.1 Microcaldota archaeon | reverse complement strand
CCGACGGTTTCGCGCCAAGGGTTTTGAGGGCGCGGGAGTAAAATTCCTTGGATTTTTCCACGCCCACATCCTCGGAGATGAACGCGCCATGGATGATATTGTGCAGGCCGAGCCTGATTAGCTTGTCCCACTGCTTCACTGAATTGCCGTTTGTCGCCGCGTGCAGCCTGAACCCTTCCTCGCGCAGGCGCAAAAGCGTGCGCATGACTTCCGGATATGGCTGGATGCTCGCCTTGGTGTTGTGGTATGCCACTATGCCGGCCGCAACCACCTTGCTTGGGTTTTTGGCCTTGAATTTCACGCACAGGTCGTCGAAGTGCCCTGAATAGTTTGAGCCCCTGCGCTTCACGATGGACGCGAGCACAGAATAGCCCTCGTCAAATGTGCATGGCAACCCGGCCTCTATCATGGCGCGCACAGAGTTTTTCCGAGCCAAAGTCGAGAATTCCGTGCTCGGGAAAAGCGTGTCGTCTATGTCCAAAAGCACTATCTTCCTCTTTGCCAACAAATCCCCATATTTAGTCTCAGGCAAGGTATATAAAAGAAAAAGAGGGCGAAACGCGTCAGCCTGCCGGGGCGGGCAGGGATTTTTTGACATAAACGTGCATTCCTGGGCAGGCCGTTTGGGCATATTCAGTGTAATTTGCAGGCAGCGTGGCCGTAAGATAGTCATTTCTCCGCTTCGCTTCCGTGGAATTCACAAGCACGTTTTGGTCGTCAAAAAGCAGGACCACGTTTGGCTGTTTCGAGAATAGCGGGCCCGATACTTCTGATTCGAACCAGGACGGGCTTGAAATTTTAGAGCTGATTAGTTCATGGTGGTAGGCATACCTAGTGAACGGCAGCGCATTGAAAACATAGTAAAGCCCCGCCCTTGACGGATACACGAATAGCGAGCCGTTTGCAGCCCGCGCAGCCTGCGACATCACGGCCGAGCATGGCAGGCAGGCATGGTTGGTTGCAAGCGCGTGGTCCGCGGGCGTCGGGATTGCCATGTAAATCGCCATGGCTGAAATTGCAAAAAACACAAGCAATGGAAGCAGGGCGGCTGCCCCGTCAATGCCGGGCCTGGAATTGCGCATGCGCTCTGACGCGACGCTTGCCAGAAGCAGTGAGAACGGAATGAAAAACAATGGGAAGAGGAGCATATTGTAGGTGAGGCTGAATGACTTGAATATTACGGCGAGGATTGCGACCGAGGCGAATGCCACTGCGCACATTTTTTCAAAATCTGAGAGGGATTTGAAATTGGCAAATGCCAGAGCAAGTGCGAACCCGAAGAACAATATGAAAAAGAACGCGAATTCCATAAACGATGCAAAGCCTGCCGCGCTCAGATGCGCTGCAATGCTTGAAAGCCAGCCGTTTGGCATTGAGAGAAAGCCCCGGTAATCAGAAAACGTAGAAAACGCCAGCGCCAGGAGAAATGTGGAAACTGCGAACGCGATTGCAAATTGCCCAAGCTGCCTTTTTGTGGCGTGAGACTTCACGTAGAGGAAATAAAGGACCGGGACGAAGACAAGCGCAAATGCGGGCTTAATCAGCGCGCCAAAAGCTATCGGGACTGCCGCCAGGTAAAACAGGGCATTGCGCTTCTGCAGGGAAAAGGCCAGCAGGAAAAAAGAGAGCGCGAAGAGGTGACCGAGCAGGAATTCCGACCTGAAAAAGACATTCATGGATGCGGCTGAAAGCACGAGGTATGCAACAGGCGCCACATAGCCAGACCAGCCAAAAAGATATTTCCTGCATGCAAAGTAAAGCAACAGCGCGGAAATGAAATTCAGCAAGGCTGCGGCTGTCCTGATGCAAAACAGGCTGTTCCCGCAGCCAAGGACCACCGGCGCCAGGGAAACATAGAGGCCGGGCAGCTTGTTGTCCATCGCATCCTTGTAAAGCACCTGCCCATTGAGGATTTGCCTAGATATGGTGAGGAAAAGCCCCTCGTCATGCTCGAACCCGAAACACTGCGTTGACTGGAAAGCAAGAGGCAGAGCGGCAAGTGCCAAAAGGAGAGCTATGAAGAGCAACTGCGCGGCAAGTTCGGGCATTCTTGGCATGGAAATCAATGCATAAGTCGGTTAAAATAAATCATGGGCTGCCGACTAAAACAGCAAAGCAGCCAGCCCCTGGAACGCCAGTTTCACTTGCTCTCTTCCTTGACCGCGTATTTCACGAGCAGGAAAATCACGAATGCCACAATGACAAAGTCGATGAGCGCGCCTGCGAAGTCGCCAATCAGGAATTTGACAGGCCCGACCTGCAATATAGCCGCGCGCCAGTCGCCCGCAGGAGTGAGAACCGCGATTATTGGCATTACCAGGTCCGTGACAATGGAGGTCACAAATTTTGACGCGGCTGCGCCGATTATGAACGCTACCGCGAGCCCGACCACCTTGTGCTTGTTCAAAAACGCCATGAACTCGTCTACAAAACCCATTAGACCACCTTAGGCGAATATGCAGCGAGACGAATAAAAGTCTATGCCAATTGGCTGACTGGAGCGAAAGATGAATGATAAGAAAAAGCAGGGGAAAGATATGCTCCGACCATGACCTGTAACTTTCGCAGACGCCCTAGGAACTTTGCCCGAAAAGGTAAAACGGCTGGAGCGCTAAAAGGCGGTTAAAATACATGCAAAAAGAAAAAGAAATGCTCCAACCGGGACCGGGAATTTCGATAGAAGTTCACGGGACTTTGTCCGTAGGACAAAAAGGTTGGAGCATCGAACGGCGGTATGTGTGCTAACTAGGTGAAGTGAGATGCTCCAACCGGGATTCGAACCCGGGTTAGTGGCTGTCCTCTGGGATTGTGTGCAATAGCGTTTTGCAACCCGCAGTGAAAGGCCACCGTCCTTGACCGGGCTAGACTATTGGAGCTTTATTTAATTTTCCGATTGGCGAACTTTTGTTTGGCGCCCGATACGCCCATTCAAAAAACGCTAAATCGCGTAGCTTTATTCCTGCACCATCTCTTTTATTATTTTCCTATGCACGGCAAGGGGGCTTTCGGATGCGCCAATGGCTGCCCACCTGACGGCGCCATGGCACTTTCCAGCCAGTTTGCCATAGTTTTTCGCCACCTGCTTTTGGAATCCAAGGTCGGATTCGAACCTGTCTGGCGTTTTCTGGGCATTCTTGCGCGCAAATGCCTTTTCAGGCGAGATTTCCAAGAAAAGCACCAAATTCGGCTTCACGAGCCTGAATTTGGACGCGAGTGAAAGTGCGGCGTCAAAACCCAATGGCACGCCCTGGTATGCGATTGTAGAGAAAATGTACCTGTCCACAATCACCACGTCGTGCGTTTTCGCAGCTTCAAGCAATTGTGGCGTGGAGGATTCTATGTCGCGGGCGAAATCCATAAATAAATCCCTAGGCTCGACAGCTGACGCGCCATTCAGGTGCGACAGGGCAAGCCTGGCTTTTTCCGACGGGAACTTGAACCTCGCAAAGGTCTTGCCATGTAATTCCAAATACTCCGCCAGCATGCCAATCTGGGTATCCTTGCCAGAGCCGTCTATGCCCTCGAAAACAATTATCATATTGGATGAGATGGGGGAAACGGGAATTTAAACCCGAACCTTACATATGGAAAGCATGGCACTGACAAAGCTCGTTTGCACAATCGGGCCTGCGTCCAAAAACCCGAAGGTAATCAGGTCGCTTGCCAAAAGCGGCATGAGCGCTGCGAGGATAAACACCGCCTTTGGCGGGCCAAAGGAATGGACTGAATTCGTGCACGCCATAAGGGAGGCGACAAGCGCCCTGATAATATTCGACCTGAAAGGCCCCGACACCAGGATAATCACAAATCGTGAGAGGAGCATTGCAGCGCACGAAAGGATAGAAGCGGGATTTTCAGAGAAAGGCGGGCTTGGCACTTATTTCAACAGGGATATCGCAGGGCAGATGAAAACTGGCGACACACTCGTTGTAAACGCGGGGCTTGTGAAGTTCAAAGTCGTCGGCAAAAGCAAAAAAAGCGCAGTGCTCGAGGCGCTTGAGAGCGGATTTTTGAAAAACGGCGGCTCAGTGCATTCGCTCTCGCGCGAATTCGACCTGCCGCCTGTTTCAGAGCAGGACAGGAGAGCCATAGCGGTCGCGAAAAAAGAGGGCGAACGCGTGTTCGCGCTCTCAATGGCCAGGTCTGAAAAGGACATAGCTCTTTTGCGCGGGCTTGCGCCCGAATCGGTGATAATAGCCAAGGTTGAAAGCAGAAGCGGCGTGGCTAACATAGACGGCATAATAGAAAGCTCCGACATCGTGATGGTGGCGCGCGGCGACCTAGGGATAGAGATGCCGCTTGAAAAGGTCCCGTTCGTGCAAAAAAGCATAATCGAGAAATGCAGGCGCGCTGGCAAGGCGTCTATTGTCGCCACGCAGATGCTCGAATCAATGGTATATTCCACTGTGCCAACGCGCGCGGAAGTGTCGGACATTGCAAATGCCATAATAGACGGCACTGACGCTCTCATGCTCTCGGGCGAGACTGCGAATGGCAAATATCCCGAGCTTGCCGCAAGGACGATTATGAGGATTGCGGAAGAGGCCGAGAAGTCCTACACCCCGAGCGCGCCGATAAGCATGGGCGCGCAGGCGGGCAATTATTCCGAGATAATCTGTGGCTGCGCCCGGGACATAGCAAACAGCACAGGCGTGACAAAGATACTCACGCCAACGCGCTCAGGTTTCACCCCGAGAATGATATCCAGGTTCAGGGTGAAAAAGCCCATCTACGCGCTCACGGAGGACAGGGCAGTCGCGAAGAGGCTGGATTTCCATTTTGGCGTAACCCCGATAGTGGTAGGCAGGGAGCCCAGAAAGCTGGAAGACTGCATTTTCGAGGCGAAAAAGCGCGGGATAATAAGTAAGGACGACATCCTGGCAGTGACGCTTGGGCAATTTTCAGACAAGCCAGCGACAAACACGGTTTATTATGTTGACCTCAAGCACTCCGAGTTTGCGCGCGGATTCAAAACCGGCGGGAA
>JAKALW010000103.1 GCA_021823945.1 Microcaldota archaeon | reverse complement strand
TTCCGCCAGCATGAGGTCGCGGTCGGCAACTCCAAGAAGATATCCGGCAGGCAACGTATTCTCATAATACAATTATATAAAGGCATGAAAATATAGACCTAAAGGGGATGCCTGGTTTGGTTCCGGCAAAGTGCATTAGCGCAGTAATATTCCAATAATTTAGAGGGTGGGATTCATGGAAGGGCAGGACGAAGTCGTATTCACCGCAAAGTACAAGGACTGGATAGTGGTAAAGAAGTTCAAAGTCGAGCCGGACACGAAACCCGAGGAGGTCGTCGCGGCCCTCACAAGCGTCAACGCCACTGTTGTCAGGAAGACATTCGATTTCCTGGGCATTAATAAGGAAATAATCCTGGCATACGCGCAAAGGGTTTGCAAGGGCAAGCGCAAGGGGTTCGCAAGCCTGGCGGAAGTAGCCGGCTCGCTCAAGACCGCGGAAGTCAAAGCCGAGCTTTTGAAAGCCTGCCCTGACGAGAAGCTCCTGCCATTTGCCGAGAATTACCTTCTCCGCGCGATACTTGACACGCTTGGCATGCAGGCCGAGATAGACCTTGATACGCTCGGGAAGATATACCCAAATGTCAAGATAACAAAGCCGCGCGGCAACTTCAAGAAGAAGGTTTGAGCAGGCGGCATGGGGCAATAGAATTGCGAAAATTGAGCAATGCGCAAAAAAGCCTGGCGGCATTTCTCGCCCTCACTGCGGCATTCGAATTCTTCTTCGGCTATCTTGACGGGCTTTTTTTCCGCCCCGCGGGCTTTGTCCTTGGCGTCGCGGGGGCGCAAATCCCAAGAAATGACGCGTATTATATTGTAATTACAATCCTCTTCGCGCTCCTGGCGCTTTCAATCGCCTCGTTTGGCGTGTTCGCGCAGGAAACCGCCCGCGAAGGAAAGAATATAAGATGGGCGAGGGCGCTCGCCTTCATTTGCGCGCACCTTCTTCTTTGCTCTGTCTGGATATGGGGGATTGCATGGCTCCAGACGGGAAGTCCAGCTTTCAGCCCGGAAAAGCCAAACCCGCTCTCGCTCTGGAAAGCAGGGAGCGCCGAGATTGCCATACCATCAAACAGTTTTTACGCATTTATAGCCTTGGCAGCAGCAATGGACATCTCTCTTGCAGTGCTTGTTGCCAGGATTGAATGGCTCACAGAAGGGAAGAAGGCGGATGAGAACAAAGCCAGAAAATGATTTTTCGCAAGTTCAACCCTTCTCTGGTTAGGGCCGACATCAGAAACGTTTAAAAAAGGTATTTGCCTAATAATGCGTGCTTCTTCATTCAAAACAGCGGGACAGAACAGCGAGTATGTCAGGCTTTTGAAGGCTAGAGGCATTTTTGCGCAGGCAGAAATAAGTGGCATTTCATGAGAATCTACTTTTCCGAACGGGCGCCCATAAGCATGGGCAACAAGCCCATTCGGAAAAGTCTTGCAAAGTCGGTTGCGGCATTGTCTCTGCCGACTTTGCAATAGGTTTTAATACCCTAAGAGGCAAAAAAGGGAAGCCAAGAAGTTATTGTTTTGTAGGAGGTTTTAAGTATGGCAAATAAAGAACACCTGAACCTGATTTTTATCGGGCACGTTGACCACGGGAAATCGACCACAGTCGGCCGCATCCTTTACGAGACCGGCGCTCTCTCGGAGCAGGCTCTTAGGAAACTCAGGGAAGAGGCGGAAAAAGTAGGCAAGGCGACATTCGAATTCGCGTTCACAATGGACACATTGAAAGAGGAGAGGGAGAGGGGCGTCACAATCGACCTTTCCCACAAGGAATTCGAGACAGCGAAGTACAACTTCACAATCATCGACGCGCCCGGCCACAGGGACTTTGTCAAGAACATGATTACGGGCGCATCACAGGCTGACGCCGCAGTGCTCGTATGCTCTGCGAAAGAAGGCATACAGCCCCAGACAAAGGAGCACGCCTTCCTGGCAAAAGTGCTTGGCATAAAGCAGATTATCATCAGCATAAACAAGATTGACGCGGTCAACTTCGACAGGGTAAAATACGAGGAGACAAAGGCGGCAATGACAACGCTTCTCAAAAACATCGGCTACAAGACCGACGACATCCCGTTCGTCCCCGTATCCGGCTGGCTTGGGACAAACATCAAGGTAAAGTCCCCGGACACGCCATGGTACACAGGGCCCACGCTTTTGGAATGCTTCGACAAGCTCGTCGCTCCGCCCAAACCAACTGACAAGCCTTTGAGGCTCCCAATCCAGGACGTCTTCACAATCACGGGCCACGGCACAGTGCCGGTCGGCAGGGTTGAGACGGGCATACTGAAACTCAACGACAAAGTCGTTTTCATGCCAAGCGGCGCATCAGGCGAGGTAAAGAAGATCGAGATGCACCACAAGGAACTCACAGAGGCAGTTCCAGGCGACAACGTCGGCTTCAACGTTAAAAACGTCGACAAGAAGGACGTGAAGAGGGGCGACGTAATCGGCCCGGTGTCATCACCGCCTACAGTCGCAGAGGACTTCACTGCCCAGATTGTGGTTTTGGAGCACCCGACAGCGATTGCAAAGGGATACACTCCAGTATTCCACATCCACACAGCGCAGATAGCGTGCACGATTGTCGAGATACTTGAGAAGAAGGACCCGCATACGGGCCAGACACAGCAGAAGAACCCGGACTTCATCAAGACGGGCGACGTCGCCATTGTCAAGATAAAGCCATTGAGGCCGGTCTGTGTTGAAAAATTCTCAGAATTCCCGCCATTGGGCAGGTTTGCGATTAGGGACATGGGCCAGACAGTAGCGGCTGGCGTTATCCTGGAGATAACACCGAAGAAGGCGGCTTAAGGCCCCTTTTTTCTTTTATTTTTATTTAGTCTATAGGTGAACAAATGGGAAAGGCAAGAATCAAACTCATAGGAAAAAACGCGCTTGAACTCGACGAGGTTTGCAAGCAGATAAGGACCATAGCCCAGACAACTGGCGTGGAGATAAAAGGCCCTGTGCCTCTTCCCACACGAAGGTTGAAGGTAGCCACCAGGAGGACACCCTGTGGCGACGGCTCCGACACTTACGAGCACTGGGAAATGAGGATACACAAAAGGATAATAGACGTGGCAGGCGACGAGCGCACACTGCGCCAGATTATGCGCGTGAGGGTTCCGGACGACGTGCACGTCAAAATCAGCCTTGAATGAGGCTCTCTTTTTATCTTACAGAATCTTTCTTCTTCTGATTTTTTCTTCTTATTTTATTCCTTCAAGCTAGCCAAAGCGCCACTGCATATCATTCCTTGGTTGCCACAAAACCCACATAGGGCGGGCTTTCATGGAAATCAGCCCAATACTCCTTCCCCATTGCCTCAATGCCTTCAATGGACGGCTCGAGGTCAACCCACTCAAACTTGGAAAAACCGGCCCCTTTTGCCGCATTTTCATAATCCGCGCGTGAAAAGTCGGAATGCGTGGCGCTTGCAACCACATTTTGGCCTGAATCAAGGAAATTCACAGTGGACTTGCCATTTTCGCGCGTGAATATGCGGTTGAACTTCGCAGCCCCCATGAAGCCATAATCAGGATTGAAAAGGATTGAGACAAATTTGGCGCCTTTCGTGAGCAGGCTGAAAGTGGATTTGAAAAAATCTGAAAGCTGGCGCGCGTTCTCGGCATAGAAAAGCACAAGCGTGGACACGGCAACATCAAACTCCGTTGGAATTCCCAATGACTCAAGCGCCTGGGCTATCTTCTCGGGGGACGAGACAAGGTATGTGATGGATTGGTTTTTGGGCTGGCTTGAGAGGGCCAGGAATATCTGCTCCCTTGATATGTCATATGCGGCTATCCTTGCGCCCCTGCCCGCTATCTGCTCTGTCAGAAGCCCCGCGCCGCAGCCAATGTCAAGCACCCGCTTTCCCCGCACGTCGCCCAAAAGCCGCAGGGTTTCAGGGTACTGGACAAACTGTTTCACAGGGTCCTTTTTTGAAAGCGCGGTGTATTCCCTTGCAATGCCGTCGTATTGCGCGGGTGAATTTGCCTTCATGAGAGCCATAGCAATCCTCTCTGGAAAACCTAGAACCTCAAGCCAACCCCGACTTTCACCTGGTTCTGGTGTGGCATGTAATTGGCATTGAAAGTCGAGTTTTTCGACGTCCACCTAAGCATCAAGTTTGGCTGCATCCTGCCATTGAAAAACTCGCGTTCAGGGTGCAATGACGCGCCAATCTGGAATCCCTTGCCAAGGTTGGCCTCAAGCCCGAAGGCCCCGTTTGGCTTTTTGCCGTCTTTTGTGAATATGGCAGTTGAGAGCGCAATGTCCTCCTTTATGAAATCCGCGCTGGCAGTGGCGCCCTGGGACTGCTTTTGAGTCCTTGGAGCAACATCAAGTCCTGCCCTGACCCTTATGCCCCCGATGTCCTGGTTCAGGGTGCGAACCTGGACGCTTGGCTGGCCTGGCTCAAACCCCTTTCCCGCATCCGCATATGGGAGCCTTATGCCCGCCTGGAACTCGCTAGTGCCCGCGGCAAGCCTCAAATCCGCATTGTCAGTGCTCGCGCCTTTGGAATCTGTTGTGCGTGATATTGACGTGCCCATGCCAACTGCAAACCCGCCAAATTCCTGCTTGCAGCTTGAGAGAGTCCCAAAAGTGGTGGATTTGTCCGATACAGAGCCTGCCAACCCTATTTCCGAGGGGCGCATTGGGACGGAAGCGGGGTTGTTTATGAGTTCCGAGGCGCCATTGTACGGGACCCAGGGCGCGGGCTTTGATTTTACAGTATCGGCAGTCTGGGCATTTGCTATGTTTGAAAGGACAGCCACTGCGGCAAACGAAAGCCCGATGAATTGCGCAACCCTCCTTGCCGCCTCTGCCGCCAAAACCAGGAAATTCGATGAATTTGTTTCCATTGTTATCGCCCCACGCGTGTTTTCATAAGTGTTAAGATGTGGAGGAAGTTATATATAATACGGCTTTGATTAAAAACAGGACAAAAAAGGAATATAATCTGAAAAAAATGAATATTGTTC
>JAKALW010000102.1 GCA_021823945.1 Microcaldota archaeon | reverse complement strand
AAAGTGTTTTTCAGCATATTTTTTTGCACCTGGGAATGCATTTATTTTTGATATTGCGGGCGATTTTGGAACATAGCTGGCAATCACTGCTTTGCCCACGACTGCCTGAGTTCCTTTATTTTCCCTGCCACCTTGGAATCATTGAGCGCTATTATTTCGGCGGCGAGAATGCCGGCGTTTTTCGCGCCGTCAATTGCCACCGTAGCCACCGGAACCCCGGTCGGCATCTGCATTGTTGCGAGTAGGGAGTCAAGCCCGCCTAACTTGGCATCAAGCGGCACTCCTATCACTGGCTTGATTGTGTGCGCTGCCACAACCCCCGGGAGCGCCGCGGCAAGCCCGGCCATGGCGATGAAAACCTGGGCGTCGCTTGATTCCACAATTGAGACAACCTTTTGCGGGGTCCTGTGCGCTGACGCGACCTCTATTGGCGCCTCAATCCCAAACTCCATGAGCTGCTCCCGGGCTTTTTGCGCGTGCTCCATGTCGGACTTCGAACCTATGATGATCTGGACCTTTGCCATATGCAATCCCCGCCGCCTCTCAGGCGAACTCGAACTTTTTCCCGCTTACCTTCTCGTAAGCCTCTATGTATTTTTTCGTGGTGTTGTCGATTATCTCTTTGGGCAGGTGCGGCGCAGGCGGAGCCTTGTTCCACCCAATCGCTTCCAGGTAATCCCTGACATACTGCTTGTCATACGACGGCTGGTTCTTCCCGACCTCGTACTTGTCGGCTGGCCAGTACCTTGACGAATCGGGCGTGAGGACCTCGTCAATCAATATGATTTCGCCTTTGTAAATCCCGAACTCAAATTTCGTGTCCGCAAGTATGATACCGCGCGTTGCGGCGTACTCGCTCGCGCGCTTGTAAATCCCAATGCTATAATCGCGCACCTTGCGCGCATTCTCGCTTCCAAGGAGCGTTTCCACCTGCTCAAAGGATATGTTCTCGTCGTGCCCTGAAACAGCCTTTGTAGATGGTGTGAATATGGGTTCGGGGAGCTTGCTTGAATTTTTCAACCCAACCGGGAGCTTGATGCCGCACACAGTCCCATTTGCCTTGTATTCCTTCAGGCCAGAACCCGCGAGGTATCCGCGCACAACGCACTCTATGGGGAGCGGCTTTGCCTTGACCACAGTCATTGACCTTCCCTCGAGATATGCCGGCAATCCTTCGGGCACCTTGTCCGTGACAAGGTGGTTCTTGACATACGATTTGAGGTAATCGAACCAAAACAGGGAAAGCTGGGTAAGGACCGCGCCCTTGCACGGTATGCCGTCGGGAAAAACAACGTCGAAAGCAGAGAGCCTGTCAGTGGCGACCATGAAAAGGTTGTCCCCAAGCTCGTAAGTGTCCCTGACTTTCCCGCGCGAATGCAGTTTCAGCCCTGCAATCTCAGCCTTGGTGATGACTTCCATCCAAAACCCCTCCCTGGATTATCGGAAATTTGCCAGAAAACCAACGCTTTCAAACATTGGAACTTTGCCTTCTGGCAAATAATTATATGCCGCCATGCTTTATTAATCTCAGGCAATCCCGGATTTTCCATTCTCCGCCGCCACGCCCAGTTTTTCCTTCTTGAATTCCAAAAATGCCAGGGTTTGGTCGTTCGCGCCATCCCCGCTCTTCAGGCAAAGCGCCTTTTTCCCTACAATGGAATTTTTTTTCAGGCTTGCCACAGTGTCTATTGTTATGCCAGGCGGCAGTTCTGGGATGCCCAGGAACTTGAGCGCGGCGTCGCCCTCAAGCTCAAGCGCGCCCTTGTCCATGCCTACTTTTAGCTTCCCGCCATCCGACTCGACCGACATGACAGCGCATTCCAGTGCCGAGTCGTTCTTTTTCCCATGTATGACTATCCTTGAATAGAGGTTCACGTGCAACTCGTTGTTCTTGAAAAGGCAGTTCTCGCAGGAAACATGCATCCCGCACTCCAGCTTCTTTACGACCGTGGGGTCGTGCCAAGCCACGACGCGCGCAGACCCGTCGTGCTGGGTGAGCTTGAACGAGGACATGTACTGCTCCTTGCCGTTTCTCATGTAATAGTAATCCTGAAAAATCTCGCTCACAACGCCCCTGACATTGACAAGGCCGTAGCTGAGATTTTTCACAGACGAAAAATCCGCCTTTTTGGCAATGCTCGCCTTGCAGCCAGCATAGCAGTTTATCTCGCCGTTCCGAAAGCCGCACCCGTCCAGTTCAAGCAGGTCGTTTATGGAAAGCTCCTCCTCCGCAAGCCGGGCGTTTTGCCCCCACATGGCGACTGTCATGCTGTTTTTCTGGGACGCGTCGCATATGACCACCCTGACCGATTTTGCCGACGGGTCGCCGCCAGGCACGTATGGCGGGTATATCTTCTCCACAAAGCCGGAAGTCTTGAAATTCCTGTCGCCTTTCCTTATCTCATGGGGCAGTATGTATTTCCTCTTGAGGACTCCAAGCCGCGCAGCAAGAAGCACAGCTGCGGCGCTTTTGGGTATGAGATAATGGTGTTCGCTTATCACGGCGGCCACCTGGGCTTCAATCTCTTCCTCGGCCAGCTTTTCCTTTAGGGCCGCAAGTATATCGGGGCTTATAGCCCCTCCGAAAAGCTGGTGTTGCTCCTGCATTACGCTGACCCCTTAATGATAATTACAGCTATTTGTCCTGTTAAGTATTAATTCTGTTCCGTTACCTATGCTTTTCCTGCCCGGCCGCGCTGCCGTAGGTGGGATTTTTAATTGACTTCGGGCATAAATTACATGGGTCTTTCTTATGGTTTATTCGCGTGCTTTAATTAGCGTATTCGACAAAAGGGGCATTGAGCAGTTCGCAAAAGGCCTTGCCGGGCTGGGAATAGAAATACTCTCTACGGGCGGCACGTCAAAAGCTTTGTCTGCTGTCGGCATTAATGTAAGGGAGGTTTCCGACTTTACAGGCTCGCCGGAACTTTTCAATGGCAGGGTCAAGACAATCCATCCAAAACTGCACGGCGGCATACTTTACAGGCGCGACATCAATGAGCATGTGCTTACTGCAAAGAAGCACGGCATTGAGCCAATTGACATAGTCATTGTTAACCTTTACCCGTTCGCAAAAATAGCAGCACAGACGGATTCCCTGCTTGAGGACATAATTGAGAACATTGACATCGGCGGCCCCGCTCTTATCCGCGCTGCTGCCAAGAATTACCAGCACGTGCTTGTGATAACTGACCCCTCTGATTACGAAACTGCTTTTGCCTATATCAAGTCGGGCTCAGCCGACCAGGAATTCCGAAAATCCCTCATGATCAAGGCATTCTCCATGACAAGCGAGTACGACTGGACAATATCCAAGTTCTTCGGCCAGAAAAAGGAGGCGTTCCCCGAATTCCTCGACTTCCATTACCAGCGCGCCTACCCGCTTAGGTACGGCGAGAACCCGCACCAGAAGGCGGTTGCATACAAGCAGTGGGGCAAACTCTCGCTCTTTGACGCGAAAATATATTCCGGCAAGCAGATGTCCTACAACAATTTCCTTGACTCCGACACTGCGCTTGCAATCATCCGCGAGTTTCAGGACAAGAAGGCGACAGTCATTGTGAAGCACACGAACCCGTGCGGCGGCGCCACGGGTTCTACATTGAAGGAGTCTTATGACAAGGCTTTCATGTCGGACCCTGGCTCCGCGTTCGGCTCTGTGATTGCGTTTTCAGACGTTGTGGACATGGCGACGGCAAACGCGATTGGCGACAGGTTTGTGGACGTGATTCTCGCGCCAGGCTATGACTCCGATGCGCTCCTGCGCCTCTCAGCCAAGCCGAACAGGCGCATACTGGACATATCATACCTCTTCCGGCTCAACATGTCGGGCCAGAGGATTTACCGCCAGGTCGCAGGCGGCATACTCTACCAGGAGGCTGACCAGATAGTGTATGACGATTCCGCGGCTAAGTGCGTCACAAAGCGCGCCCCGACAAAATACGAGAGGGACGCAATGTTCTTTGCCACGAAATTCGACAAGCACACTAAATCAAACGCCGTCATATTCTCGACTGACTCCCAGCTGACCGGCGTAGGCGCTGGGCAGATGAGCAGGATAGACTCATGCAAAATCGCAATATCAAAGGCCAAGCACGACGGTTTTGACATATCCAAATCCGCCATGTCGAGCGATGCGTACATTCCTTTCAGGGACGTGATTGACGAGATAGCGAAAGAAGGCGTAAAAGCTGTTGTCCAGCCAGGCGGGTCAATCCGCGACCAGGACGTCATAGACGCCTGCGACGAGTACGGCATTGCCATGCTTTTCACAGGTATAAGGCATTTCAGGCACTAAGTAGGCTGGCGCATTGGCTTTTCGCACTTGCGCTGCCCGCCCCGCGCCTGCCGCCCATCCCGCAAGGCTTATAAACTCTTTTTGTGGATATTTATTGTAAAAAGTGATATAATGCGCATTTATGCGATTCTCATGCTATTAGTGCTTGCCGCATCGGCATTTGCCAGCTATACGCAGGCAATGACAAGCATTGTGGCCTTTGACAAGGAGCGCGTGGCATACGCCTCAAGCGTTAGCTCGTTTTACGCCCTGAAATACGGCGTCAAGTATCCGCGGGTCAATGCCAGCGAGAACACGTATTATTTCTACAGCTTTGATTCCAATTACAGGTTTTCCACCCAGCAGCTTGGCGGGGTAATCCTTTACCCTAACAACAGCCAGGAGAAAAACATCCTTACAATCTCGCCTGGCGACCTCCAAAACGCGCTTTCAGGCCCGTGGCTCCATGCTACCAATGGCTTTGTCGCAGCCCCCGACATGTCAGTCGCCCGTGGGCAGATGCTCTATGCCTCCAGGGACTACGTGGCGTCTGCAGCGCAGGCAATGCTGGATTCTATATCGTATGCCCGCAGCGGCCTAGCCCAGATGCCAAATTCCTCGGACAAGATGCAGCTCGATTACCAGCTTTCCCAATACGAACAGACATTCGCCTCAAGGGTGCCGCAGGTGCGGAGCTGTACAAATCCAGCAACCG
>JAKALW010000101.1 GCA_021823945.1 Microcaldota archaeon | reverse complement strand
GCCTTGAGCATTGCCTCGACTGTCTTTTTCGCGTCCCCTTTGCCTTCAAGCGCTGTGCCTACCTGGACTGCGCTTGCTCCTGCGGCAATGACTGATTTTGCCTGTTCTGGCGTGCGGACTCCGCCGCCCACAATGTATGGCACTGATATGGATTTTGCCACTGCCGAAACCATTTCAAGCGGTATGTGCCCGGTTGCGGGGTTGCTTCCGGCGTCAGTGAGGACAAGCCTGTGCCCCATGAACTCGGCTGCGACAGCGTATGCCGCGGCAAGCATGGGCTTTGAGCGCGGAACAAGGTTCACGTCGCCGACGTGCCCAACTGTTCCCCCCGGTTCGCAGACAATGTACCCGAGCGGCAATGGCTCGATTCCCATCTGCTTTACTGGGAATGCAGCCAATGCCTGCGCCTGGGAAATCCAGTAAGGGTTCCTTGAATTGAGAAGCGACATGAAATACACTGCGTCCGCGTGTTTCGTGACAGTGCTGATGTTTCCCGGGAAAAGCACGACCGGGACATTTGAAAATGATTTTATTTCAGATGCGACCGTGTCGAGGATTGAACCCTGGACGCCGACACTCCCGCCGATTAGGAGTATGTCCGTTCCCGCCTCGCATGCTGACTTTGCCACTGCTATGGCGTCCTTTGGGGTTTTGTAGTCAATGGGGTCGATTAGGGAAAAAAGCAGCCCGCCTTTTTGCTCGATATTGTCAAGTATGTATTTTTCCACTTTGCCAATTTTCATATATACACCTGATTTTAGCATGAATTGTGATTCGCCAAATGCCGGACTGGTTTTAGCCGCAGGCATTCTTATTTTGTCGCTTTTGTGTCTTTTAAATATGCCCTTGCCACCTCGGCTATGCCGTCTGATAGCGCCACTTTGGGCCTGAATCCGAGGACATCGCGCGCGGCGCGCCCGATTATCTGCCTGTCCGAGGCAATGACCCAGAGGAATTCTTCGGATTCTGCCGCCTTTTTGCAGTTGCCAAGCCCGGTTGCGCATGCGAATGCCTTGTTCAGCGCCGCAAGAGCGCTTGCCGTGCCAAAATCCACATGTTCCAAAGGCGCAGGCACGCCCAAAGCCCGGCTTGCCATGTCAAGGCATTCACGCTGCGTTTTCAGCTCGCCGCAGATGTTGAAGACTGACCCGGATTCATAATCGCCTTTCTCGCACGCGAGCAGGAATGCTTCCGCGGCGTCATCAATATGAACAAAAGGCAGATGGTTTTCGCCGCTGCCCACAATTTTCATTTTCCCGCGCTGGATGTAATCGAGCATTTTGTAATATCCGAAGTCTATGCCCCCGCCATACACGAGCCCGAGCCGCATGATTGCGATTTTCATGATGCCCGCAAATTCCAATGCGGCTTTCTCGCCCGCGAGTTTGGACATGCCATAGTCTGTCGTGGACGAGGGAGGGAATGACTCATCAACCTGTTGCCCGCCTATGTTCTTGCCATATACTGCTATTGAGCTTGCATAGATGAACTTTTTCACGCCTGCATCTGCGCACGCCTTGGCGAATGTTCGGGTGTTTTGCGCATTTTGTTCCATGAGCTCTGAGCGCTTTGCGTGGAATGACACAAGCCCGGCAAGATGTATTGCCGCGTCCGCGCCTTTCAGGGCATGGGAGTAATTCTCCGGGCAGCAAAGGTCAGCGCGCGTGAATTTGGCGTTTTTTGGCAGGGCAAAGCCTGCCGGTATGTTCCTGCCAATAAGCTGCAGATGGTAGCCTGGGTTTTTTGAAAGCATGGCGAGCAGCCTGCTGCCAATCCTTCCTGTGGCGCCTGTTATCACTATGGCCTTTGCCGCTCCTTCCAGTTTGCTTTTAGTTGCCATGAAACGCACGCTTAGGATAAGGAATTGCGGGAATATAAAAGAAGGTGCCGGGGTTTGCAAACTGCTATTTAGATATGAGCCATGCCTGTCCGGCAGGCATATTTAAATCAGGAACTGCCAAGCTGGATTGCCTGGCTGGATTATTTGAATATGAATCCGGTCTGTTCAGACCAGAAAAGCAGGTCGAGGTGGGACATTGGGATCCCTGTTTTTTTCGCAAATGCGCGCATTTGGCTCTCAATTTCAAGGTATTTGGGCTTGGACAGGTGTTTGGGCTTTGACTTGATTGCGCCAAGCGAGTGCAGGTTCGTGATTATGTGCCTGTCAAGAATAGCAAGTTCCTGGTTTTTACCGATGTTGCGCAGGAAATGCCCCGCCTCTTTCATGCCAATGCCGCGTATGTTCTTGACAATCCATTCGCGCGCTGCGTGCTCGTCCTTGCCAGCCAATTCGACAAGCTCAAGCAGCTTGATTTTCCTGTCCTTTCCGAAAAAGAGCGCGCGGGCAAGATGGAGATTTTTTGCCTTGGTATTGTGGAACCTTACTCTGCTCTCCTTGATGATTTTTGCAGTTTGCGGCTCGGAAAGACCGGCGAATGTTATGCCTGTGTTCCCATGCATTTTTCCAGAATAGCCCGTGCTTCCGGTTTTTGCGTCATTTGCCATGAACAATGATTCAATAGCCTTTGACGCGGCTACCGCCTTTGACTGCGGGGTCAGGATGCAGAAACACAATTCGGAGAAAACCCTTTTCTCCCCGAGCCTGCCGACCTCTTCAAATTCGGACATGCGCTTTTCAATGGCTGGCTTGTGTACCTTGTATTTTGCCTTCAATGTTTTCGGAGTGAGCATGAGAATCACAAACTGGGATGCCTGTTGCTCGTGGCGGGCGGCATTATTGTTTAGATAGCTGCTTGGATAACAGCATGGATGCCTATTTGGATAGTTGCCTGAATGCCAATTTGATTTATTCATGCATGATAATTAATTTTTCATTGCATGCCTTTGTCTGAATGGTGTTTTGAGCGTGGCTCGACATCCCCGTGCCCGCTTGCAAGCAGCTTGTAATCGATTTTCCTTATTGCCTGGAGGCTTTTGTAAATTTCCGCCTCGTTCCCGCCAATGTCGGTCCTGCCAAAATAACCCCCCGCAAACACAGTGTCGCCGGAGAAAAGCATGCCTGATTTCTTCTCAAGAATGCAGATGGAGCCTGGCGTGTGGCCGGGCGTGTGGAAAACCTCAAGTTCCAGCCCAAAGTGTTTCTGGGCTCCTTCCTGAATGGATTTTGCCCAGGTAGGCATGTAAAAGAGGTTTGATATGCTGGCAGGCGCATGCTTGCAAAATTCTATTTCAGCAGGGTGCGCAAGCACATTTTCCCACTCCGGAATTACGCCCCTGGTGTGGTCCCAGTGCCCGTGCGTGAGAATGCACAAATCAGGCACAAAGTCGAATTTGTAATCTCCCGAACCAGAATCTATCAGGATTTTCTTCCCGCCATGTTCAATGATATAGGAATTGCACGCGCGGCCCGATGACGAGGATAACATGTAAATGTTTTCTGCAATTTTTTCTTTTTTCATGGAAACCACGACAAGAGCGCAGGAATGAATGAGTATAAGATGCAAAGCATTGGTTTCAGGGTTTTTTGATGTTTAAATTGATTTTGAAGAACGGCCTTGGATATTGTTTTCTGGATTTGCCTTCAAACATATCTGACCGTAGTGTTTCCTGAGGGCACAAGCAATGACACCTCGTCCGGGTGAGCCCCTGTGCGCCGTGCAATCACAGCAACAGCGTCGCTTTTTGGCTTTTGCCCCGGGACAAGTTCGCATGCCGACTTGAGCGCGGTTTTCGATAGTACAGGAACGCTTCCCAAAAGCCCGTCATCGCCAATCCCCACCCTCAGGCCGAGCTTTGTGCCGCGGAACCATTCCCTCTGCCCCGCAATTCCAAAGCCTCCTTTTGGTATGAACCCGCCCATGGCGTGCTTTGAAAGTTGGGACTTCAAAACGCAATATACATCAACTGTGGGAGTGCCGACTTTCCATGCGGAGGAATAGCTTGCCGCGAACTGGGCAGCCTCTTTCTTCTCCTCAAGCGTGGCAACATCCTTGCCGCCCTTGATTACAGTGGCGGGCGCGCCCTGGATGTCGGCATGGAAAAACAGGTCCGAATCGTCCAGGTATTTGGAGTATATCAGGTCGTTTTGCGACGCGTCCCTGCCCGCAATCACGAGCCTGCCCGAGCTCGCGGTGAAATAATGGAACTTCTCGTGCCACTTGAGTTCGCGCTTGATCTTCACGGCCGGCTTCGCGGCGAGTTTTTTAGCCTCCGCGTGCGACATGGCGCTAACAAGCTGGGCTTTAGTCCGCACAAGCGCGTCCTTTGCCCCGGCGGATTTGCGGCGCGCCTCCTTGGACGCGTCAAAATACGCCTGCGCATTGTCGCGCGCGGATTTTGTGAAATCTATTTTGACTTTCATATTGCCCACAATTTGGCGCCACGCCTTCCCGTTTTTTCAGAAAAACCCTGCAAGGCCGGTCTGCTTGCCCTTGAATTTCAAATCGTCCTCGCTCACCCCAAGCTCGCGCAGGATTTTGAGGACAGACGGGAGTATCTGGTGGTCTATGTAATAGTTGGGGTCATAATCCTTTGCAAGCTCCACGACCTGCGCCTTCTCGGACACTGTGGAGCCGGACTTGGTAATCACATAGCCGATGAGCGAATCTGAATCTATTTGTATGCCGGCGAGCCGCGCCTTCCTCGCTGCCGAGAGCTCGGGGCTTGTGACAAGGTATTTGTCAGGGTCCTTGTTGAGCTTCGTGAATACCACTAACTCGTCGAGCGGGACAGCGCCGGAGCGCAGCCTGTCGACAGTGTCTTTCACAATGGCAACCGCCTTCTCCTTGGAGCCGTCCCTAAGTATGGCATTGAGGACGCTTGACTGGGTTTCCTTTGCGACTTTCGACCAGTCGCGCCGCACAAGTTCGAATCCGCGTATCTTCATCCTGCCCTTCTCATCAATAAGCGCGTATTTCTTTTTCGCGCCGCTGTCGCCAGCCTTTTTGGTAACGAAAAGCCCGCGCGAGTAGAATGCCTCAAGCTCGAGTTCCATCCTTTCGGGAAGTTCCGAATTGACCTGTTGCATGAATGCCATTGCCACTTCGTG
>JAKALW010000100.1 GCA_021823945.1 Microcaldota archaeon | reverse complement strand
TTCCCCTGCGATATTGTGCTGTTTATGTATGATGTGATGTTGGTGCAGTTGCCAGACGCGAGAAGCCCCTGGGCGTCCATGACCGCCAGCATGTCGTGCGCCTGCCTGATAGTGTTCACCTTTGCGAACGGGTCGTCTTCCGACTGGATTGACAGCATTGTGACCGAAAGCAGGGCCAGGATTAGCAGGAAGCCGCCCAGCGTGGCGTCAAGTGTGAATACGAAGCCTTTACGGGTCATATACCATCAGCCTTAGTTTCGCCTGTCTGCCGTCAAGGATTCCAAACCTTGAAATCTCGACCGCTGTTGTGGTGGAGTTCGGCTCCACACCTATAGTCGCGAGCCTGGCGCCCTCGTAGCTGTCAATCCGGATTACAAAATCGCTGTCTATGCCAAGCTTGGTTTTCTGGTCCGCGTACGAAAGCGATGAAAAGGCGTTTATCCTGGTCCAGTCCAGCGTGTTCTGCCTTGACACGAAACCTATCCTTTTCGCGTTTTGGGGGTCGATTGTCCAGTTCGCGGGCTCGCCTTGCGACTGCATGAGGGATTCGGACGCCGACAGCGCGATGCTGTCCATCTGCATCCTGCCATCCGCCTGGGAATAGCGCGAAGAATACAGGTCCCATGCCACCATGAATATGGAGAGCATTATGATGAATATGAAGACGCCCGCCATGTAATCCAATATGATTGATTGACCGCGCGCCATATTCACCCGCCCCTGAAATAAACTGTCCCGCCCACGTTTTCCAATGTCGCGTTCCCTGGCAGCGGGAATGACGACGCGGTGCCGTTTGAAACGAGCGACGTTGACATTTTGCACGCCTGGGATGCGCCACCCGAGTAGACCGATATGGAAAAATTGCCTCCTGAGACATAGGCGCCCCATTGCTGGCTGCCTGTGAATTCGGGCATGTCAAGGTCCGCCCTGGTGCCGTCTCCCGCGGAAGCCACGCTTGACACCTGGCTTGCTATTTCCAGGCACACGCGCCTCATGCTTGCGGCCTCATAAAGCGCACCGGCATCGGCCTGGCTTGAAAGGTATATGACTATTGTGACTCCGAAAAACAGCAGGGAGAATAGTACAGCGTACAGGAATTCAACGCTTCCCTGGCCGCGCCGTGAAACCGCCATGCAGTCATTATTTTTCCGGCGATTTATATTCTTATCATATATATGCGCCGCTTGGGGAGAAATACGCCTTTCATGCGCCGCAGGGGGGAAAGACAAGATTTTGCATGCGCGGATTTTGCCAATTCCGTTGCTTCCATTGATTTGGGACATGTTTCATTCGCCCCTCAACGGATTGAGCATGCGCTCCTCAATCGCCGTGATTGCGGCGTGCCTGCCAATTATGTCGCCAAAGCGCGTCTTTATCTCCCGTGTGAAACTGTGCAGTTCCTCGTTGTTCCTGACAATTATGTCCAGTTCCATGTCCCAGCTGCCTATTGTCTTGTTGATGTATATCACGTCGTCCTTTCCACGGCAGTATCGCAGGAATTTTGCCTCTTTTTCCTTGGTCTGCCCGCGGAATCCGATGAGGAGCTTATAGTAGTTGAATCCGAGCTTCTTAGCGTCAAACCAGGCAGTGTAGCCGAGTATGAACCCATTTTTGGAAAGCTTCTGCATCCTGTACTGGACAGCGTCGGGCGTGAGGCTGATTTTTTTTGCCAGGCCGACCGTCGATTCCCTCGAATTCGCATAAAGCGCAGAAAGGAGCCTCATTCCCTTTGCGTCGGGCATTTCAATTTTTTCCGCGCGCTCAAGCGGGAATGCTTCCGAGCGGGCAGTGCCAAATGCCTTGTTCCATGGAAGGTATGCCTGGTACGTGGTCATTATGATTGTCTTTTCCGCTATCCTCGAGCCGAACTTCTCGACCATCTGGTAGGCAGCCCTTTCCACTTCGAACTCGTCCTTGGCAATGATGCGCCACAGGACGTCGTACTCGCCTTCGCATATCACGCCCCAGACTGTCCTGGAATAGGATTCGAACAATGCCAGCACGTCTTCCTCTGTTTTCTTGTCCATCACGTCGAACTTGAAATACAGCCTGTAGGACTTGAACCCCATTTTCGCCAAGTTAACGTCAGCAAACAAAAGCGTGATTATGCCCTCGTCGGACTTGAGCCTGGCAATCCTGCGCTCTACTGACGGCCCGCTAAGCCCGACTGCCTTGCCTATCTCGGAATAGCCCCGGCGCGAGTCAAGGTATAACCTGGCGAGTATTTCCTTGTCCTTTTTGTCAAGCCTGGCAGATTCAATTTTCTTAGCCTTTTCTTCGCTGTTTTTTGGCATGATGAAACTATTCTGTATTTTGCTTATAATATTATCGGTTTTCTTTCAGATTTTCTTGGAATATTAAATATATCCCTGATGCGTAGTTATAACTCGTGGTAATATGTTGAACAAAAACGCGCAAAGCAATGGACTCGCAATTCTTGCGATTGAGAAGGCATGGGCTGGCACCTGCAAGGCAGTCCTCGGGGGCGGCCTGCCCCCTATGCGGGAGCTTGAGGCGTACCTGTCAAGGCACGCAGAGGCGTGCCATGTCGAAAAATCATCAATATCCGGCAAGCCGCTTGTGGCGTTTGGCAATTACCCGCCGGGTACGAAATTCATGCGCGGCGCGGAAATCCTCGAATACGAGGCGCTCATGAGGAACTCAAAGCTTGGCATAAATGACATAAAGGACATTGATTCGGCAATCAGGGCGGTCTCCGAAATCGGCATTTACGCTGGCGACATTGTGCTTGGCAATTCGGGCAATGTGGTGGATTCCACCCGCGTGGTGGATTCCACAAACATATTTCGCTCGTCAGACGTTATTTACAGCAAGAACGTGGCATACACCCGCATAGCGAAATACTGCGAGTCTGTTTTCGGGTGCGCAAGCGCGGGCAAGGGGACAATGTTTGCCATAGGGTGCAATGAGATGTACATGTCCAACAGGACATTCGAGTGCTTCTACATTTACTCGTCATCGGACGTGTGCTACAGCGCGAACATTGAGAACTGCCAGGACTGCCTTTTCAGCTTCAACCAGCGCGGGAAAAGGAGGCTCATTGGCAACAGGGAACTGTCAGCTGACAAATACGCGCAGCTCAAATCCAAGCTCTTGTCAGAGGCAAAAGACATGCTTTCAAGCAGGAAGTCTGTGCCGTCCATATATGAAATAATAAGGGGCGATTGAAAATGGAAATTGACGAAAGGTTTTCACAGGTTTCGGCAATGCTTTTTGGCAGGATGCTTGGGAACATGGAGGATTACTGCGAGTGGCTGCTCTCGACGGCGCACGAGGCGCGCATGGTGGAGAAAAAATCAATTGCCAGCGACAGGAAAGTCTATGTCCCGTCTGCGAAGTTCTTCCTCGGCCTTGGAAGCCGCGTCATGGCTGCGGACGAGGCATTGAGGCACGGGGAAAAATCCATTTCGGAGGCTGACGCGGGCGCCCTGGGCCTTGCAAACGCGGCTGTGAAGCTCTCGGGCATAAGCGCCACTACTCCGGAGATTATTTACAGCGAGAACATAGGCACTTCAAAGTCGTGCGCATACGGGCCCACGCAGCATTGCTACCGCGTGGCCTGCTGCTGGTTCTCAAAATACATTGCATACAGCTACTGGACAAGGACATCCGACAGCCTATTTGGGTGCTCGCTTTGCACAGACTGCGGTTTCTCGATAAAGTGCTACAGCTCCACGAAGCTGACAAGGTGTTTTGAGGTCAATGACTCGAACCGCTGTTCTGACAGTTATTTCTGCCACAACTGCGAGGACATGTCCGAATGCATGTTCTGCTTCAATGCAAAGGGCAAGAGATACGCCATTGGCAATGTGGAACTCGGTCGGGGAAAGTACATGGAGATAAAAAAGAAGGTGCTTGCCAGCATTGCCTCGGAACTCGAGGCGAAAAAGTCCCTGAAATACGACATATACAATATAGGCACAGCGGCGGTTTAGGCTTAGTGGCGGCGCGCACGATATGGCGCCTAATTACATTTTATATCTCAAAAAAAGGCATGGGAAAATGCATGGCTAATTTCACGCCGCCCACTCATGCCCCCTGGCGCATTGACCTGCTCAACTCAGCGTGTTCCTTCTCGATTGAAGAGAGCATTTTTGGCAGTGCCGGGTGGTCATCCCCAAATGCGTACACAATCTTGGCCACGGCTTTTTCGAGCCAGTTTTTTGGCCTGATGACCGCGCTTTCACATCCCGCATAATGGCCAATCTCCGTTATGCGCTCTTTCCAGGGCTTGGAGTCGAATGTCTCTTCGCCCCAGTCCTTCACGAACATATATCCCCTTTCAAGGCCTTTGTAATCCCCCGTAAGCCTCACTGTATATTTTGACGCGGAAATTTCGCATTTGCGGGAAATGTAATTGCCCATGAAATCCCATGCTGTCCATGCAATGTAGCCGGAAGATATTCCAGCCGCGATTGACACTACGGCGCCTGCGCCTGCTGCCACCATCGCGTTGGCCATTCCTGAAACATTCGGGGCTTGGAACATCAAGGCCCGGAATGGTTCCAAACAGGCTTTTGCAAATATGCCTATCGTGGATGCCATGAATGTTGCAGTGGAAAAAACTATTTCGCATATTCTCACGGCCGTTCCAACCTGGCTGTGCTTGAGTTTTATATGGCCTATTTCATGGCCTATCACGCCAATCATAATATCTTTGTCCTTGAACCCTTCCTCAAGCATGCTTTTTGAAAATGACATGTGGCCGTTGCCTTTGAAAAGGGCAGCATCTGCTCTCGGCTTGTCTGAGTCGTTTATGTACAAGGCAGGCTGGTTGATTTCCGCCTTTTCTGAAAGAATCCTCACGGTTTTCCAGACCTGCGCATACTTTCCTGGAGGCATTGGCTTTGTATCGCCATAGCACTCTGGCCTCCCATCATACTTTCCAGTATCCTTGGCCCCCCTGCCATTATTGGCTGACATCTGGATTCTCATGGATTTATTTTATCCAGGAACATATATAAATGTGTTTACATGTGTCTGTTTATG
>JAKALW010000001.1 GCA_021823945.1 Microcaldota archaeon | reverse complement strand
ACAGAAGCCTTTTTCAATTCAATTTCTTTGGATTATGAGAAAAACCGCGCAACACTCGGTCTGCTCCAGGGCGGCGCGAATTACGACTTTGCAGTGAAGATGATTGCCCCCGGCGGGGAGCTTTTCCATTCAGGAGGGCAGGCGCCGGTTTCGTCCCAGGTGGCTGTTTTCAGGCGCACAGGCATTTACGGCTCAGACACGGCAATTTTGGAAGTGGAGGTCTGGGAAAGATGAGGGCCGGCTTTGTCTTCATATCCGACGCTGCGGTTTCAATATCGCTTTTCGCGCTTGCGCTTGGGCTCTTGCACGTTGCGTGGCAGCCTGCAGCGCACGGCAATGGCATGGGCACATTCGCTTCTGACATATTGCAGATGGAACAGTCGGGCGCCACTGCTCAGGAGCTTGGCTGGGCATTCCGCTCGAATTTCATGTGCGGCGGGATTGAAAGGTTCTCAAAGGGCGGTATTTCAGGGCAAGTATGGCTTGCAGATTGCGATTGTTCAGGAGCCAGGGGTTCTGAGGATTCGTATTCCCTTGCGGGAATGGCATCCGCAGGGTTCTCAAAAGTGACAGTGTGCAGGAAATGAAACGAGTGCCCATGAATGAAAGTTTGGAAAATGAAAAGGCAAATGCTTTGCATCATTTGGATTTGACTTTGGGTTTGACTTTGGATTGTTGGTTGCAATGTCAGGAAAAAACTTCATTGGCCCATTGGGGCGGAAAAAGGGCTTCATATTCAGTGCCCTCGCAGTGCTTGCCATAGCCGCAGTGCTTGTGCCTGCCATGCTTGCAAGTTCCAGCCAGCCGGATTACCCGCTCCAGCCGAATTTCCAGGCGCGGGAGGCCACGCTTGCGCTTGGTCAGGCAACGCCCCGGCCAGTTTTTGAGGGCAACGGGACTGCCACTTACAGGATAGGCCCATACCTCTCGGACAGAGCGACGTCGCCGGAATTCGAGAAATTGCTGGAACTCTCGGGCAAACAGGGTTCATATAAAGTATATTTCGGGCCTAAATTCGATTTTGGCATACCCGGAATGGGCGGGCAGTTCAGATATGATGACATGGGAAAGAGGGCTTATGTTGATTCATTGGCATGGCTTCGCCTCAGGCGCATTGAGGTTTCAGGCTGCGCCGGATGCAGGATAGCCTTATCGGGCAGTTCAATCACAAGGCCGGCACATTCGAATTTCACTCTTTCAGCAGGCGGGCAAGAGGCAATCATTGGCGTGCCTTTTGCGCAGGACACTGCCATAATGCAGGGGAATGCCACTGTGCTTTCGATTTCCTATAGCGATTATTCGGGCGCTCTCTGGGTGGAAGGCAGCAAGATGGGCTCGGCTTCGTTCTATTTCGAGCTGCCGCAAGATATGTTAATCTATCCTGAGAAGACTATGCTTGACAATGGCGTGCCTGCCTGGGTATCGAGCTGACATTTTAGGGCGCGCCTTGCCGCTTGCCCAGATTTGGGCCTGAAAATACCTTATGTTCCGGAGGTTTTGCAATCCCTAACAACAAATCAGATGATTTCGAGCACTACTGCGACTTGGCGCAGGCCGCGCTCATGCTCGCATCAAAGCCGGACAAGCGCGCTTTTGGCGACTGCAGGCTGGTTTTTTCACAATCTTCCCAGGCGCGGCATTCGAAGTCTGAATCATACTGCACCACTAACGAGTCGTTTGGCGCTAGCTTCAGGTTCCTTGTGGATGGCTCCTGGGGCTTTGCAAGCACAAACCGCATATCCCATGCGGATTTCAATTCATGCGCTGCAAAGGCTTTCAGCCTGGCGGCAGCTGCAAAGGGCAAGGCAAAGATAAGCGAGGATAATGTGCCTTCCCATCAGGGCAAATTCGAGCTTGGCAGTGAATCCGAATACCTGTCAAGAAGCGCCCTTGATTTGCAGGAAATCGCAAAGGAAGCGTCCTTGGAAATCGAGAAATCCCCGCAGATAGACAGCGCCAATGTCGCTGTAAACCTGGTTTATTTGAAAAAATCAGTCATCAACACCCACGGGCTGCACGCCTACGAGCGCGTGCTCAGGCACAGAGAGTTTTACGAGGCTGTTGCAAAAGGCGGGCATGGCAACATCCAAACCGCGCATGAAACTTGCGGCGAGGTTGGCACCACTTCCGGGATTTCAAAATCGCTTGAATTGTCAAGGGAAGCGGCGCTTCGGGCCAAGAACATGCTTTCAAGTTCCCTGCCCCCAAAAGGCGTTTTCGAGGTCGTGATTGACGGCGAGCTCGCAGGCACGCTTGCCCATGAGGCGGTAGGCCATGCAAGCGAGGGCGACACGATTTCATCCGGCGGCAGCGTGCTTGGCGGCATGCTTGGCAAGAAAATAGCGTCCGAACTTGTGACAATCACGGACAGCCCGCTTGAATCTGCCTATGGCAGGTATGCAATGGACGATGAGGGCACTTTGGCGTCCAGGACAACAATCATAAACAATGGCGTGTTTTCCGGGTATCTCACTTCGCTTGAATTTGCCGCCGACCTCGGGGTAAAGCCTTCTGGCAATGGCAGGGCCGGCGGGTTCTACGAAATCCCGATTGTCCGCATGAGCAACACTTTCATAAAGCCGGGCAAGTCAAAGCTTGCAAGCCTTTTCGAGTCTGGCCACGGGCTTTACCTCAAGGGCATGAAGGGCGGAAGCGTTGACCCGGTAACCGGGAATTACGTATTTGCCGCAGAGGAGGGCTTTGAATTCTCCCGTGGCGAGATTGGCCAGCCGCTTCGCGACTGCACTCTTACAGGAAACGTGCTTGAAACTCTTGCCAATGTGCAGCTTTTGTCTGATGATTTCAACACTTCCACTGGCATGTGCGGCAAGTCGGGCCAGGACGTGCCGGTTGGCGACGGCGGGCCGCATGTGCGCATCTCAAAAGTCAGGCTCGGTTAGACTTCTTTTTTGGCTATGAAGGGGCAGCATTGCACAAAAACATGCAAAAAACACGAAAAGGCACTAATAGAAACAATAATAAGCACAAATATCGCAAAAATAGCTACCGGCAGGAGAGTTTAATCCTGCCATTGTGGGTGGTAATCTGGCTTTCGTATACGACCTTCTCCTGTCATGGTCCGGCGTGCTTTCGAGCATCGGCCCAATCATATCACTCATGCTAATTACGGCGGGCGGCATTGTCTATGGCCTTGCCCAGACGCAGCCTTCCGAAGTCAAGGGCAAATGGCAGACAGCAGCAATCGGCCTTTTCATTGGCGGCATAATTGTGGGCGCAGTTGTGGGCGCTTCCATATCAATCCGTGACACGTCAATGAAGCTCCTCAGCTAGAAAGGGCTCCAAGGTGTATTTCTCTGACTGGTCTGGAACAGCAACCGCTCAACTATATCGCATATTCCATTTCCAATTCCCCAGTCCCAGGCGCGCCGCCGGGCTTTGAACTCGCATTCGCAGCTATTCTTATCACCCTGATGGCAGGCGGAATAGCATTCGGCCTTGGCATTGCCCTGCGCTCAAAACGCCTGTCGGGCTTTGGCCGTGAAGAACTCCTCGCGGCAGTAATAAACGCAGCCCTGCTGGGCGCCTTTTTCGGCATAATCTCCCTCATCAATGGCGTATATCTCGACTATTCCTCCACTTCGCCGACAGCATTTGCCAATTGCACCCAGGCCGCAGCATCAATATCGAACTATACGAGCTCGCCATTGGCGCCTGTGTTTGCAGCGTGCGAGTATTCAACTGCGGCGTCAAGCCTCCAGGCGACTTCAGAAAACATGATTCGCGCCCAGGCCGGGCTTGGCTACCTGTCCAAAGTCGCGCTTAACCTGCCGGGCGCTTCAATTTCGCCTTTCGCGGGGTTCGAATCAGTCCTCAAATCCCTGTCGGATTCTGCGAACTACATTTCAATCTCATTTGCCGCGGCCACATTGTATTCGTCTATTTTTTCCATGTTCTCGAGCCTTGCAATGGCTATAGGGTTCCCAGCAGGGTTCCTCCTCAGGGCGTTCTACCCGACACGCAGGCTTGGGAGCATGCTCATAGCCATGTCCTTTGGCGCAATTGCAGTCCTTTCCCTGTGCGCGCTTGGGACTGCGCAGTCAGTCGACAATGCCATAACCAAGTCCAGCGAGCTTGCCGCAAGCGCTGACTCATTTTCAGATTATGTCTCGCCAGCGCTTTCCGCGAACCCTAACGATTCCGGGTTTTATGCAATGCTTCGCGGGTATTTCCCGTCTGGCGACCTGGCGTCGAAGTCCAACGCCCTTGCCGGGGTGGCATGGTCGCTTGTGTCCTACTGCGCCCTTGCATTTTTCATCCTGCCGCTCGTGTCCATAATCCTGGCTTTGTCCTTCTCATGCGCGCTTTCGGGCGCACTTGACCTGGACGGCATTTCCTCGGCATATATGTATTCCTAGAAAACTGGTGCAAACAATATGAAAAACGAAACCCAAAGATACGCGCCTTTCGCTCTGCTGGTGCTTGCCGGCCTGTGCGTGGCCTGGGCAGTGGCACTGTCAAGCCCGGCCGCCACGGCAGCCGCGGGCCTGTTTTTCCTGCTGACCTATGTCATGTGGCGGCATGGGGATTCTGTCATGTCAATCATTTTCGGATTTGCGGGCAGGGAGGAGAAAATCGGCATGTTCAAAGTCGTCCCTCAGCGCGACGCCATTGTCCGCGCTGTGTCAGACAGGTACATAGCAAGCGCTTTTGCAATCGGCGAGCTTGCAGAATCTCTTGACGGCAAGCCGGGCGACTATGTCGAGGCATATTCAAAAAACTTCGAGCGCGCAATAACTTCCCTGAAACTCCCGGTCAAATTTTCTATGATGGTAAAGCCGGTCGACCTGTCCACATACCTGGACGACATCAAGACCAAGAGGTCCCAAATCGAGCTTGAGAAGTCGCGCCTGATGCTGGAAAATCCGTCCTCGCCTGAAATCCCGAGGCTTGAGAGGAAGATTTCAATGTGGAACAGGATGCTCACCAGGCTTGCGGGCGGCGAAAAGCCGATGGAGGTCAGGTTTTACCTCATGGCAAGCGAAAGCGGCATTACCCAGGCAGAGGCAGTGACGCGCGCCAAGTCCAGCCTGTCCCAGGCAATGGCTTCAGTATCCGCAGCAATGGGGCTTGGGATGAGGGCTGCCCGGGGCGACGAGATGCTCGAATGCTTTGACTCGGAATTCTTCGTGCCAAAGCCGGCGGCGCCAGATTTTTTCGGTGAGGCACAATGATTTGGCAACAAGCGCTTGGCAGGGACATAGGCGTCCGCGCATTTTTCTCCCAGTCTGACCAGCCAGGCGCGCAAAGGCTCATTTCCAACCCGTCCGAAAGCCTGTACATTGGCAGGACGGAAACCCTTGGAATCCCCTTTTTCTGGGATTTTAGGAAAATAGCCAATCCGCACATAGTTGTCGTGGGCATGAGCGGCAGCGGCAAGTCCTATTTTGTCAAGACGCTTGCAAGCAGGGCAAGCCTTGTCTGGGGCACCAACTGTGTAATCCTGGACTGGACGGGCGAATATTCGCCATGGGTGTCGGCAAGCGCCGAGACCGTCATATCCCTGGGCGCGGGCGATTCGATTAACGTGCTTGAATTCTCAGACATGTTAGCATCGCAAAAAATCAGCGAGGTCATGGAATCTCTCTCCGTGCTCACCGACATTGGCGCCTACCCTTTGCAAAAGCTCCTCACGCGCACGGCAATCGAGGCTGCGTACAAGGCGTTTGGCATAACCCCTGATTCCCAGCCGCGCGCGGATTCGAGGTTCCCGACGCTTTCAAATGTGCTCTTTGAAATCGAGAAATTGTCGCGTGAAGCAGCCGAGCCGGAAAGGACAGAGGCGCTCCTTGCCCATGCGCGGGTTTTGGACATGTGCTCCGCCATGCTAGACTCATATGGCAAAAAGACCAGCTTTGGCATGGCAGGGCTTGGCTCAATGGGCCTGGTATGCGTTGATTTGCACGCGCTTCCCACGGACCAGATGAAAAGCATGGCGGGCCTTGCGATACTCCAATCCCTGCGCCAGAAAATGCGTTCCGAGGCTTTTTCTGAAAAGCCGGGCCTCAACCTCCTCATAGTCGTGGACGAGGCGTGGAAAATAGCCCAGGACGAGAAAAGCGACCTTGTCACAATGATAAGGGAGGGCAGGAAATACGGTTTCGGGGTTGTTGTCGCGTCCCAGTCAGCGCTCGACATAAGCAAGGCCATACTTATGAACGCAGGAACATCCTTTGTCTTTAGGACTGTCAATTTGCAGGAGCGCGATTACGTGCTTGGCGCCTTCAATTTCCCGCAAGTCATCAGCGGCAGGATGGCAAGCCTCCCGGTCGGCTCGTGCGCTGTCCACATTTCATATTCGACAAAATCAGGCAGCGATTCCGGCTCATTCCTAATAAAGCGCATTGAGGGCGAGGAAAAGGAGGGCGCGGCAACAATTGAGTGTGATGGCATGGAAATAGAGTTTGAAACAGGCACATTGTCAAAAAGATTGCTGGAGTCAGGGCTCACCCGGGCGCAGTCCGACGAGATAGTGAAGGACGCGGAGTCATCGCCTGGCTCCCAGATGAGCATTGTCCGCGTGCTTGCGCTTATGGAGAAATGGGGCTATGGTAGGCACCCGATGCTCGGGCTTCTGAGGAATCTCGGCTTGCCAGAGGAGAAAATCGCCACTTCCATGGTGGCGCTTGACAAGGCGCGCCACGAAGCAAGCCACGCGTCCGTCTCAGTCCTCAAGCCCAAGGGCGGGTCAAAGCATCTGCACAAAAAAGAGTGAGATGCGCCCAGCGCGGGGAAAAGATTTTTTTTGGTGGCTTGGATGAAACTTGCAAGGATTTCAAAGGAAAACGCGGGAAGCCATGTTCAAAACCCAGGCAATCACATCTCTCTAGGCAGTTATCCCGATTCAGGCCATCATGCAACAGCTCGCGCGGGCAAGGACTCAATATCCATAAGCGCGCAGCACAATGGCCCCATGTCTGAAACATATGATTCCCTCCTCGGCTTCGGGCTTGACAGGTCGGATTTCTCGGAGAGCAGGATAACTTGCTCCAAAGACCTGTCCTCAGACCCCAAATCCCACCTGAAATCATACGGGCTTGAATTCACGCCCCGGGGCATTTCAATATCCTACTTGCCAAAAGAGGGTGACAAACTTGCCCATGCCGAGGTTGCATTCCTGCTCATTTCCTTCCTTTCTGTGTGCCCCAACTACTCGCTTGGCAGAGACGCCTCGCTTGCAAGGCTTGGGCTGGCAATTGAGAAATCACTATAGGAAAAGCGCCTTTGCGCATCGGCTTGGGGGCATTTCCATGACTACTTTCAAGCCTGTTTCTTAAAAGTGAAATCGAACTTGAACAGCATGGCAGCCCTGAGTTTTTTCACCCAGTCCGACAAGTCGCCCATTGCCGCGGCAGTCCCCGCAGGCGCGCCATCATTGCCCGTGCCCGTAACCTGCCTCTCAAACACGCCTGTTATGCCAAGCGCCTTTTTTATCCGTACTGCGGCAGCAGAGGAATCGGCAGCCTGCCCCTGGCATGCAGAAAGTTCGGCATTCGCCTCTTTTTCCGCAAACATCTTGTCCCTGAGGACAAGAATTCTTGTCATGTCAAATGGCGGCACTGGGCAAAACCCGTAATCCAGGTTGAGCTTGGAGCCGGATATGTTGGAGGTGAGGACTATCACCCTTGACACATGCGCCAGGTACGCGTCAATGTTTTCAGGGCTTGCGTTGGCCTCAAGCGTCGCGAAGTCAGCGCTGTCCTGCGCTACTTCGCTGTCCAGGTTCCTGGAATCAATATTGAACTGCGATATTGCCTCGAAAAAGTCCCACGAGCTTTCGGCAAGCCCGAGGCACAAGGGCGAGCTCCTGCACGTTTTCTGGCAATCCTCCTTTGTATAGCACACGGAATTGGTATTGCCGCTATACTGCCTGCACTTGCCCTCGTTTCCGCGCGTCTTGTTCATCTCAAGCATCAGGCTGGGCATTTGCGCAGCCACCGAGACATTGAACCAATGCCCACCTGCCTGCGCTGCGCCCGCCTCGCATATGCCCCGCAGGGTTGCCTGCCCGTCCTCGAGGCTTAGGGTTTCAACCCCATTTGATTGCCCGTCCAAAAACACGAGCGAGTCACCATTTGAAGTCCTGACAAAATAAGCTGTCTTTCCGCTATAGTTCGCAGCCCCTGTTATCTGATATGTCTGGTCCTGGGGAACTGCCTTTGATATTGAGCCTTCCACAAACCCGCTTGCCATTGCCTGGCCCTGCGCAAACATGGCGCCGGCCATAAGCATGAAAGCCGCAAAGGCAACTATAGGCAAACATGATGTCCCGGTAAAGGGCGAGTATTTCTTTCCCATGGCAATGATTTGCACGCTTGGCTTTAAATATAAAACCGGGCCAAGAAGTGGCATGGCCAAAACCACTGCAGGAAGCAAGGATTCGATAGCGCTCAATCGCCTTGGCAGGCTCATGACATCGGGCAACCTGTGGCTTTACATAGTGTCCATATGCGCGAAAAAAGGCGCGCATGCTTACGCCCTGCCCGAAATGATTGAGAAACGGTTCGGCTTCAAGCCAAGCAGGCTCATGTGCTATCTGGTGCTCTACAGGCTCAAATCCGAAGGCATGATTGAATCGCGCGCGGAAGGAAGGCGCGTGTATTACCTGGCATCGGCTTTTGGCAAGTTACAGCTGGCAAGGGCAAGGGCGTACCTGAAACGCTCTGCCAAGGCCATATAGGGGGGCGCGAGCCGCAAGTAAAATCCCGATTCATGGTGACTCATGCATGCAAAAACCGAAAAAACACGCGGAAAAGCCCAAGATAATCGCGCTTACGGGAGTTCCGGGCACTGGGAAAACCTCGGTGGCGGCAGAGCTCGTGCGCCTTGGCTTCAGGTCGGTGGACCTCAACGCGCTTGCAAGGAGTTCTGGAATGATACTCGCCCATGACGAGGAGGACGATTCCGACGAGGTGGACATATCTCTTCTTTCCAAGGCAGTGGCGGCCCTGTTGCCAGTCCTGGGGCAGGACGTTGTTTTTGAGGGCCATCTGGCGTGCGAGTTCAAGATACAAGGCGCGTATGCCATAGTTCTCCGGACCAATCCGGACACTCTCAAGCAAAGGCTTTCCAGCCGCGGCTATGCAAAGAATAAAATATCGAAGAACGCCATGTCAGAGATGCTCGACTATTGCGTGATAAAATCCCGTGCCAACTACAAAAAGGTAATCGAGCTTGACACTACAGACTCAAGCCCGGCTGAAATAGCGCAGGAAATAGCCGTGGCTGACTTTGCAAAAATTAAATCCGACAAAGTTGACTGGAGCTCCAAGCTTCTCGACATTGACGTTAGGGAGCTTGTTGCGCGGAAGATGGCGAAACTGAAGTAGTCGCGGCAGCGCTTTTTTGGACAGGTTTTGCCGACACCAGGTCCTTGTACATCTGGGCGAAATCATTCGCGCCTTTCCCTTTCGGGAATGCCCTGCCGTTTTTCACGCATATCGGGAAATTGTATTCCTGGGCCAATTTTTCAATCTCCTGCATGTCAATTATCTTGTCGAACTTGAGGTATGGCACCTTTCCGGTCGGGCTGTCCTCGAATTCAATCCTGAATGGGATTATCTGGTACATGCCCGAGCGCCTAATCCTTATCCTGTACACGCCCATGCGCACTAGGCGCTCAAAAGTAGGTATCTGGGACATAATTCACGCAACTGCCGGGATTGCCAGTTTCTTTTCCTCCCTTATGACTACGAGAGGCATAACGCCTGACTTGAGCTCAAGCTCCGCAATCATTATGGCTGTCGGGTTTGGCGGTATCTCGATTAATGGCGGGGCACCTGCGACAAGCTGGAGCACGCGCGCGCCGAGTATTCTTGCTATTTCGTATTTGTTAAGGTTCATGTTCCCATTCCTCTATTATCGTTCTTAATGAAGGCGCCAATCCGCCCAAAGCGCAAGGCAAGGACCCTTGCTTATGTTGGTCATTATTATGAATAAGCTAATTCTGTACGCTTAGATTAGCCTAAATTGATTATTAATCCTTTCTTTTCTTCATCTGCCTGGCCTGCCAGCCAAGCCGGATTAATTCCTTTTGGATTTTGCCCTGGACTGCCTTGACTTGGCGCCATTTTTGGCATTTCTCGGATTTTTGCCAGGCTGCCTTGGGATTGGCGCGCCCGGGTCGCCATTAAGCCCTTCCATCCAGCCAATCATGCTCCCGTTCGCGGTGTCGTGTATGCCCTGATAGCCGGCAAACGTGTCCTTCCTGGCGGATATCTCGGACATCTTGGCATTGAGCGCCCTTAACTCCTCGTACATTTTCATTAGAAGCCCGGAATAGTCTATGTTCTTTTCCGCCTCGTCGCCAAGCCCGCCTCCCGCGCCGTTCTCCTTTTTCGCGTTCTCCACGTGGTGCAATATCTCGTTTATCAGGCTTGACGGGTTCGCAATTCCGGGTATTATGCCCTCCGCGAGCCCGGCCTGCGTGCCGGCGGTCTCAATCATCAGGGAGCCTATCCCGAGTATCCTTTCAATCACTGTCCTCTCAGTATTGATGTTCTGTATCCTCGCATACGGTATGACTTTCCTCAGCCTTGTGAATATGCCCCACCTGATTATCACCTCCTTGTCAGTCAGCTCATAGGTGAAATTGACATGGTGCAGGTGTATCCACAAATACGACAGCCCGCCAATTGCGCCAAACGTGAAAAGGACAATCAGCGCATACATCCAATCCGTAGGCTCGCTGAATATCCCGAGCGTGAAATGCGTGGTGTAATAAGCGCCTGACAGGACAAGCGTCAGGACCAATATCACCCCTATGTTTGGCGCAATCCACATCAGCTCGACTTTCCTGTCAAGGTGCCTTTCCCCCAAACCCAATCATTCCCCTTCGCTCTTGTCGGTGTATTCCAGGTCATTGAACGTATATGACACTTTTTGCCCGCCTATGGACTCGAAGTCGCCTTCTGCCTGGGTTTCGCCTATGCCGCTGTCCGGGGTGCACGCATACAGTTTCGAGTTGAAAGTGAATGCCACCAGGGGCTTCCTGTCAGTGCAGATTGCGACTTTGGCGTCCTGCGAATCAAGGCTCCTTAAAAGCGAGCAGAGGAACATGGCCTTGCCGATGTCGTCCCCGGCGCCGATGGACACCATGTCGCCATACGACAGCCAGAAGTTCAATGGCAGGCTGACGGTCTTTATCTTCTCGGCCATGGCGCAGGCGAGCTTTGCGGCGTCAAGGAAATTCTCGGAGTAAATATATGGGTGGAAACCCTCGAGTATTGCGTCGCGCTGCGCAATTATGACGGGGTCGTGCGGCTTTATCATGCCCTTCATTTCGATTATGTTTTTTGACTCGTTGGATTCAATGTATTCCCTGTACCTGAGAAGGACGATTTTAAGAAGCTCTATTTCCTGGCGCGCTATCTCGGCGTCTTTTTCCTGGGCTTGCCCGGTTTCCGGGCTTTGGGCAGCCAGATTGCCCCCTGGCTCTTGCGCCAGGAATCCGTTCTTGAAAAAGGGTATTTTGACCATTTCCACCAGATATTTTCAGATATAATAATTGCACGAGGTTTGCTGCGTCAATTTTATTGCGTGGGTGCACGTTGCGCCAGAGTATGCGGCAGTCATTGTGTATCCTATGCTCGGGGTAACGTACTGGCATTTGTCAACCGCGGGGTTCTTTGGCTGGCAGGAAGTTGCCTGGCTTGCCGTGCTGTTGCAGGCAAGCGTAATCTCGCTGCCATAGCCGCAATCAAACTGTATGTCCGCATTGAACGGGAAGGTAAAAGTCACCGTAGGCAAGACCTCGGCATTGAGCTGCACCGTGCTTGGCGCGCCTATTGTGCAAGACTTGGGATAGACTACGCTGAGGCCGGCAGGGAAATTGCACGTGAAGTCCCCGGTTGCGTCGGTCACATTGACGTTCTTGCCAGTCTGGTTTGTGGCGTCCGGGCTCACGACAAGCGTGCTCGTGTCAACTGGCCGCGTTGTGGTGTTCGGCTCCATTGTCGCATTGATTATGGTGGTTGACCAGTTGAAGTCCTTGTTGCATACTACTCCAGTCCCGAACTGGTTCAGGCATATTGTCTGGATAGTATAATTCTTGCCTATTTCCACCTGATTGCCGTGGGCAATGATATCGGGGCACGACAAGCTGCAGCCTGTCACGTTCTGGTCGGGCCCGACAGCAATGCTGTGCAGGGGCTGGAGGCTGCAACTGAATGCCGGGCTGCCAGTGTAAGTAGCCGTAATGTCCTTCCCCGTCTGGTTCGGGGCAGTCAGGGACACGGTCAGGTTTGAAATGTGCGGGTCAATTATAGTCGTGGCAGGGTCCATTGCGCCGCCGTCAAGGGTCGTGGTCCAGACAAAGCCGTTGCCGCAATCTATTGGTGCGCCATTGTCGTCAGTGCATTGCGCCTGGACAGGATATGACCCGCCGCGGCTGACATTATATTGCGCAGCCACGATGGAGCTTGAGTTCAGCGTGCACGCCTTCGGCCCTCCGTTGTTGGAAATAGTGAAGTTTGCCGAGGCATGGAGATAGGAGCCGTCGCAGACTGGCACTGCGGAAATGAAATCAAGCGTAACATTGAAACTTCCGCTGTAAGCCTGCGTCGCGGATATCCTGGCATCCCTCTTGGCAACGCTGTTCGGGGGAATGGTGTCGCGCCAGCCGGCAAGCCCGGTGATTGTGAACCCGTTGGTGGCAGACTCGGAAGCGATGTTTATCCCAACGTCGTTCGGGTTCTGTATCGTGAATTCGACATCCGTGCTTGCGCCCGAGCCTATGTTAACGCTGCTCACGTTTACGCCCGTTATGGCAGGCGTGATGGCGTGCGGGTCGCGGACATGCAGGCTTATGGCCAGCGGCTGGGCAAAAGTGAACGGCAAGCCTGTTGTCGGCTGGTATATGAATTCGCTTTCAGAAGTTGATGTTGTCCCGGGCAGCTGGTGTATGGCGCCCCTGCAGTTGACATTCATGTTTGACGTGAGCTGCACATCGTTGCCATCAGCGCCAGTGAATGAAAACGGCGTTACTGACTCTACATACCCGCTTATTACCTGTGCGCTGTTTTTCCTGACATCCACACTGCCCTGGCAAAAGAAGTTAGTAGGCGCATTGCCAAGCTGGCTTAACGTGAATGCCGCATCTGCGTAATGCATTACCTCCTCATTCACCTGCGGTGCCAGGCTTGTTGCAAGGGAAGGGGGGGCAGTTATCATTGTCATCTGCGAGTATATGCTGCTGCTCCATATGGGCGATACATCGTATGTCTTGCCCTGGGATGCCTGTGGCCTGCTGCCGGCATACCAATCGGACAGCGGAAATGAAGTAGTAGCGTCAAAAGTTGACGATGCAGCCCATTTTGTAAGCGGATTGAATGCCGCGGTTATCTGTCCGGGGCATATTATGTCCCCGTCTGCCAGGTCCGCCTTGTCATTGTTCCCTGTTGGGCTGTAAAGCATTGGCGCCGTTGTGGAAACCTTCAGCTCCATAGTCATGTTGAATGCAGTGTTTATGTAGAATGTGCCCCTTGAAAAGTCCGTATCCACTATCTGGCTTGTTGTGGCTGCGAAGAGCACAGGCGTCAGCAGTATAACTGCAAGAGCCAGGAAGCTTAACCAGCGGTTTGTCATGTTATACACTTACTTGAACAACCCTGCCTTGATGCTTATTCCGATATTATTCATCATCATGTTGCCTGTAATGGGGTTCTTGATGAGCGCAGAATACACGCCAAACGCGAGTTTTTCGTCCATTACGTACACTTCAGCTCCTACGTTGTACGTAATCCTGTCAGACTTGAAATCCTTGCTGGCGCCTGCGAACATGCTCAGCTTGTTGAATGCCAGGATGTTGTCGTATTGGAGCGAGCCGGTCAGCCCAACGCTGTTGAGTTCCGTTTTTTTGTTCCCTAACGCCACCGTGGGCTGCAGGGACAGTGCAAACAGCGGGACGGAGCTATTGGGGTTGTTCAGCTTGTAGCCCATGGTGTTCAGTCCCAGGTTCATTGTCAGGAAAGAATTCGCGAAATCAGTTTCGAACCTTCCCCCCTGGATGCCCAGCGAGCCTATGCCTGTATTTAGCCCGAGAACCTTGTACAGGTCCATGCCGGCGCTTAGGGTGAGCTTGTTAGCAGGCTTGTAATTGTTGTACATGGCCCCTAGGCTTATTACGCTTACCGGGGAGAGGAGGCTGTATTCAATCCCGTATTCCTTGAATTTGTCGGTTGCAAGCTTTTGGTACTCGCCGTCGGTTAAGAGGTAGAAATTCCTCTTGCCGAAATTGTTTTTGGCTGTTATCATGTAGAATGGGTTCCATGCCGGCGTGCCGATGCCGGATGACCATTCTCCAACCTGTCTCAGCGCTTTCTGGGAGAACCCCGAGAAACTCAGGCTCATTACATTATCCATGCTGATTATGTTGTAGTTGTTCAGGTCGCCCTGGATCAGCTTGAGCAGCACGTCGGTTGGCAGCCGGGATCCTGCTTGGGCCAGGAGACCGTCCTTGCCCAATACCACGTTCCCACTCTGGTCTATGCTGTATCCGCCTAAGAGCTTGTTGAAAGCATCAAGGTTGTCCTGTTTCATCAGACTTATGATTTGGTTTTGCTGGTCAGCAGTTGCGCTGGGAAACAGCAAGCCCGCATATGCATTGCTGCTGCTTGATAGAAAGTTTAGGAGGTCGTTAAGGCCGAGGTTGCTTGTGCGACCGTTCCTGACGTTCGTAAAAATGTTAGCGTACTTTATTTCCAGCTGCTGCACTATTGACTGATTGACTCCTTGGACCGCAGCCGCGGGGAATATGGCCCCCCATTCTGCCCCGGCATCTTTATTCATTTCCGGTATGAATCCATTGTACGTGACGTTGTTGACTTCTGACTGCTGAGTCTTTACTGGCACAATCAACCTTTCCTCGGAGCCGTAGGCTATTGACATGTTGGAAACGAGCTTGTTGGCGTTTGTCTGCACGTAGTTCCCTATAAGGTTGTTGATGCCCAGCTCAAGCTCGTGCACTATGTTTATGTTGGCGTTCCTTATCTGGCTTGGGATATCTATCCCGGCTCCTTTTGAATAGTTGTCCAGTATCTCCCTCATGGTCGGGTCTATTTTCTTGCCTGCGTTTTTTATCGCCTGGGCCTTCTGGAACGTCTTGTCCATGAAATCGAAGAACATCTTACCTACATTGTCCAAGCCGGCCTGCGTGTCCTGATTGTAGGCGGTCTCGTTGAACAAACTCATGCAGTTGCGGAAAAAGGATAGCTGCGCACCGGTGTAAGCGGTATTATTGAGCAGCCCTTTGGAATTATACTGCTTTTCAATGAATTTTGCGCCCTCATCTGCATATCCTTTCTGGCAAATTCTTCCGCCTATAATGTTGAACGTGTAATATCCTTTCTGGCCCCCTCTCTCGGTGATTACATCATAGGTATAGTCCGTCGGGGCAAAGCCATTGATAAAGCTGCCCAGGTAATTTTCCGTAGCCCTCTGGTCGCATGTGAGCACTATGGTTTCCTGTATCACGTCCCGCTTTTTCTGGCTTGTCTGGGGGTTTGGGTTGCTTGTGAGTTCGGCTGCAATGGCATCGAATATGCCCTGCGGCAGGTCAATCGATTTGGAGTTGAGAGGCTGGCCTCCCACGCTTGTCCATATCATTTTCATGCATATGTCCGTAATCGCGCTCAGGGGCACAACATCATTTATTTTCATGCCGTTGGCAGATGCGTAGTCGGAAATCTCTTTGAGCAGGACGGAGGCTTTCTGAGTATAGGTGCCCCTCGTGGAATCACTTACTCCTTCCTTGATAAGCTGCTGGGCGCGGCCTTTAAAATCGTTTTGCACTGTCGGCCCTTCAGTTAGCAGCTGGGCATCCATCCTGCCCCTCTGGTTTTCCATCTTGAGTGTCATATCATATAATTGGCTTATTTTATTTATATTGTTATTTGTCGCTCCATTCGCCAGGTTTCCGGTTATCAGCACAACAGCCGACGCCACGGCAATTTTAGTCTTCAGGTTACCCATACCAAACACGATTCTATTATAGTTTGTATATCTTCATGGTAAATCCTTTATTTAGGCTTCTGGCTTGCCTTCCAACCTGCCAGGCGGTCTCAGTATTGGTCAAGCTTTGAAGTAAGGTATATCGAATTGACCGTCTTGCCCGAAACCTTGGCATCTACCGTCTTGGTCCCGTTAACCTCTTCCGAGAGAAGCAAATTGTTGTTGGTGAGGTCCTTGGCAGTTTTTATGGGGTCCTTCCCTTGGAAAAGCACCCTACCCTGATAGGCGAATGCGTCTGTCAGGTAAAGTATCGGTTTGAACATGCCCAGTTTCACCACTATCCCGATTTCAGTTCCGTTCAGGAATATCAAATCTCCGGTGGCGAGTTGGTCCGGCTTTATGGCAGCCTTGCCTTGCGGATCTCTTACCTCTGCCCTTCCAAGAACGCCTCCGTCAACAGCGGAGAATTTCACCACTGAATTCCCGTTCTCGCTTCCAAAGGACATTATTGTATAGTATACTGTCGCATTGACATTTACCCCTGCCTTGCCGTCAGTGGCGGCTTTTGTCGAGAATATGATTTGCTGGTTTTGGGTGTTTATGCTGACATTGTTGCTGGGCACTATCTCGCCCTTTATCTTTATGGGCACAGTGACGCTTGCCTTAAGGTTGCCCATTGTGGCTAGCGCCCTGAGCTCGTAATCTCCTGCCGCAAGCCCCTGTACATTGAACATCCCGGTCTTCCTGTTGAATACCGCATCAGCTACCTTTTCATCAGTGCCTTTCTTGAATATCTGCGCCATCACCGGGACCTTTTCCTTCCACTGCTCGCCTGTCCTGTCGAAGCCTTCCTTGATTCCCGGAATCAGCATTTCCACTGCGCCAGGTATTTGGATTGGCATGTTTGGCTGTGATGTTGTTTCTTTGATAGTTTCAATCTGAAGCAGCACATTGGTGCCGAATCTGAGGGATACTCCCCTATTGACTACCATGAACGGGTTGTCAGCGCCCTTGAGCACTCCGCCCCGCGCTGCACTGGTCACATAGTCGCTGAATGTTTTCCTGTTAGTGGCAGAATAATTTCCGTCACTGTCTTTTTTTACAATCCCGTTTGAAAGCATGTATTGGAGGTGCTCTTGCGCGACCGTTTTGCTGGCATCGTCCAAGAGCTGCAGTTGCTCGCCAGTAACCGGGTGGATGTATGCGCCGCCTTCCAAGTACTTGCACATCTTGTCAACATCCGTCGGTATGAACTTGAGGCCGTCTCTCTGGTTCAAAATTATCTTGTCTGGGCTTATGCCGACCCCGAACTGCTCAAACAGGCTGACAATTGCCGCCTTCCCAAGCTGCGCCCTGCTGGTCCCAAGGCCTATGTTGTATCTTTTCTGTGAATCGAAATTGCTTGCGCCATCGAGGACTTCCATGGACGCAAAGCCGAATATAGTCATTCCGTCTTTGTTGATTTTTTGCGCGGCATTATTGAGTATTGCCTGCAGCTCGTTGTAAGTGCAGGTCCCCTTGAACTTGGCATCGAACTGCTTCTGGGTGAAAGACGTGTTTTCGCGGGTGAACTTGGCAATCTCCATGGCTTCCGCCTGCCCGTAACCGTAGTTTCCAAGCAGGCTCGCTATTGCTTCCTTGACACCCTTGTCTGTGGCTTTCCTGTCAGCCTCAGTGACCTTGAAATCTCTGCGGTAAAGAAGCCATTGCGAATGGAAAAAGGGCGTTTCCGCAGTATCGCTAACCCCTATGTTTGTCAGCTTTTGGGCAGTCTCTTGCGCCTGCTGGCCATCGGTTTTGTTTTCAGCGACTGTTTTAGCGGTTATCGTGGTTTTTACCGGTGTCTCAACCTTTCCTTTTGAAGTCTCATTTGGTTTTATGCCCTGCATCTCATCAAGCGTTTTCAGCGGAGGCACCACTATGCCTGGAATTTTCAGTTCAATGACCGGCATAGGCCTGAAATCATTGATGTTGATGCTGCTCCCTTTTTTTCCTTCAGACTTGTCATGGTTTTGCAGGATTTTGGCGGGGGTCTTCTGCTCGGTTTTCAGCAGTTTGGCAAGCGAGTCCCTGGTGATTTCCAAAGCTGCGTCCAGCATGTTTTCCACTGTGTAGTCTTGGCCGCGGATTGTGAATTTCACGTAATTGTAATAGCCATCGTTCAGGTCAATCTTTTTCTTGTGGCTCTCGTCTGCATTGAATTTGAGCGCGTGCTGCAGCGTGCTTGCCGTCTCGTCAATGAAGCACTCCCTCACCCTGCGCGCAATTACTCTGATATTGTCTTTGTAATCGAGGGTGGAAAACCTGCTGTCCAGGAAGTTTATCGAAGTTTTTATCTGTTCAAGCGCTTCCTGAACCTTTTTTGTGTCATTCGCCTTGAGCCCGGCCTTCAGGTCCTCAAAGCCCTTGCCCATTGCAACCAGGTTCTGCTGGACAAGTTTCTTTGTTTCATCCTGTTCAGGCGCTGGAGCGAAATTGAGACCCATTAGGTTCACCGTTGCCGGGGCAACACATTGTTCATAACTGGCGTTTTCTTGTTTATAACCTTTTGCAAAAATACCGACGCCATGGAAGAGCTGGGCGCACGCAAGCGCCATCATTGCCACGTTTTGCCAGAGGCCGAATCCAGCCTTTTGTGTCCCGACTTTTGAACCTAATTCGGGAATCTCAAAACCTGTTCCCAGCTCGCTTTCAGGAGCACTTTCCGTGCCGCAGATTATGGATGCCAGGTTTTGCCTGGCCAGCTTCTGCCCCTGCCCCGCCGGTTCTTGTGCGGTGGAAGTGTTCTTTGCCGCGCTTTTCAAAAACGGCGAGTCGGGGCTTATCTTATAATTGATTGTGAAACGGGTCCTTATGCGCTCCATATCTGGCTTGCCTTGGCCGCACCCGGCCTTGCCGAGGCTGCCCCTTGACCTGTAAACTATGGTGTACCTGCCTGTATTCCCGGCTTGCGCGGTTCCTGAAGAATTGTCTCCCATCTTTCTCGGTTTTTCTCCACAATTAAGCTTTATATTCATGCAGTGCGGGCGCGAATGACTGTACACGTGGCGGCCGGAAGATTCCGCATTCCAAACCAGCACAACAGTGGACAGGCAGCCTTGGCATTAGCGCATTCCAAGCGCGCGGCTGGCGCTGCTTAGCACAACAGTTTTATACATCTTTATTTCAAATAGCCTCATGAGATTCCAATCCGCTATTTTTGCATTCGCGCTTATGTCATTGCTGCTGCCCCTGGGGCATCCGGCACAGGCGTGCAATGCGACTTACCAGTGCAATGAGGGCTATTGCGTCAACTCGACTTGCACAGTGCCTTCCTACAGCGCGGCAGACTATTACGGCGCGTGCAACAAGACAGTGGACTGTGAGTTCGGCTTTTGCTATCAATCCAAATGCACCAGTCCAAAGCCGGTGTCAAGCCTAATCAACATTGAGCCTAAAAACGGGTGCACTGGCTTTGTCGAGCTTCTCCCTGGCGGCTATGGCGCGTATGTATGCGACTTCATGTGGATTGTCCTGGTTGGGGCCACGACACTTGCGGTCTTTTTCGCAAGGTCCTTTGGCATCCCGGTTATCCTGGCGTCTGTCATTATCCCGCTCGCGCTTGGCATATTCGTGGCGCCTATTGGCGGCGTGGCGGCAGCCGTATTGGAGATTGTAGTTTTCATAGCGAGACGCAGGACGCAGGTGGTGGCGCAGGCAAAGAAGGCGCAGGCCGAGACAGAGCGCACGCGCGAAATGGAAATCCTGGATTCTGAAGAGCAAAAAGAGCCGGCTCAGGACACGTCCTTTGAAATCCCGCCCTCTCAGCCAAAATCCGTGCAGCCCCGGGAGCAGCCAAAAGAAAAACCCGAGGGAGATTTGCCGCCCAACTGGGTCGAGCCGGAACCAATAGAGCCTGCCAAAAAAACCTAGGGAACAGAAATCTACTGTATCCTGGCATCCATGACTATTTTGACGCCTGGCAGTTCCTCGCCCGAGAGATAGGCAATGAGCGCCTTCCCAGCAAGGCTTATGTATCCTATTTTTTTCCTGTCATGGACAAACTTTGCTATTGCCGAGACCGTGTGGCCGCCGCCGGCAAGCGAATATGCCTTTGAGTTCTCAATCGCCCCAAGTATTGTTTTCGTGCCAAGCGCGAACTCGTCCTTTTCATATACGCCTGCGGGGCCGTTTATGACTACTGTGCCTGCGCCCGATATTATTTCGGCATATGCGCCGGCTGTCTTTGCGCCAATGTCCATGATGGCGCCATCGCATGGCAAAACAGAGCTCTCCTTCCGTTTCCCGCCCAATTCATAGGCGAAATCCCCCGGCACCATGACTTTCCCTGGGTATTTTGATAGGAGCTCTTTTGCCTTTGGCAGGTGACCGATGGCGTTTGTCTCAGCCAGGAATTTCTCTGACTCTGCGCCAAGCTTGCCGTATTTGGCGTAAGCCATCAGGTTGCCGAACACCCCGCACGTGAGCGCAAAGTCGGCTTTGCCCTTTTCCAGGAAGTCATTCAGAATCCCAACCGAGTCCTCGGGCTTGGTGCCGCCCATGACAAAAACAAGCGGCCGTTTCGGGTTTGAAACCCTGGCAAGCGCCTCAAGTTCCGCCTGCATTTCGCGGCCTGCGACAATTGTCTTTGCCGCGAAGCCGACGACAGACGGCTGGGGCCTGTGCGATACTGAAAACGCGTCCAATACGAAGATGTCGCACAGGGGCGAGAGTTCCTTCACAATCGTGGCGTTTTCGCATTCCGCAATCGTCTTATAATTCTTCTCGTCGTCGAGGTTGCGCACATTGTCAAGCAATATTATTTCCCCCGGCTTTAGGGATTTGATGGCGTTTTTAGCAACGCTGCCGCACACGTCAGGCACGAATTTGACCTGTCTCCCCACGTGCTTCTGGAAAATCACCGCGTGTTGCGCGAGCGGCAGGAAGTCGTAGTCGCCTTTTCGCCCCTGGTGCGCCAACACCACGACTTTCGCGCCCTTGTCGGAAAGCTCGCGCACTGTTTTCGCGTGGCCCGCCATCCTCGGGCTGTCCTGGACTTTCAATGTCGTTTTATCCACCGGGCAGTTCAGGTCCGCCCTGGCAAAAACCGCCTTTCCATTGAAATCCAAATCGTCCAGAGTAATCATGTTCCCACCCCTTATCAGATTTTGAACTGATTTCCAACCTTTTCCACGGCATGCCAGCTTAAACTGGCTGCTTGCGCGCACCAGCGACCATTCAGCGAACTCCTGAATCCCGCCCGCGTGCATATGCATGCATCTTGCATGATTCCCAAGCCCTCTTTTGCCAGAAACCCTTATATTATTTCATCCCAAGCATAATATATTGTTTTTAGCTGATGATTGAAACGAGGTGCGTCTTGATGAAGGTTGCTATAAACGGGTTTGGCAGGATTGGCAGGCTTGCCTTGAGGATAATGGCAGAGCGCAAAGCCCTTGGGAATGGCATAGACGTCGTGGCAATCAATGACACGCACGACCCAAAGGCGGTGGCGTTCCTTTTGAAGCACGATTCGACGCACGGCAAGTATGTGGGCACTGTCGAGCTAGAGGGCACTTCCCTTGTTGTCGACGGCTATTCAATCCCGCTCGTGTCAAGCCGCGACCCGCTGGCGCTCCCATGGGCGAAGATGGGCGTAGACACGGTGCTCGAGGCTACAGGCGCTTTCAACGACCGCGATGGCGCGTCAAAGCATCTCACAGCAGGCGCGAAAAAGGTCCTGCTTTCGGCTCCCGGCAAGAACTGCGATGTCACAATAGTCCCGGGCGTCAATGAGGGAATGTACAAGAAAGGCGAGCACAAAATCATCTCGCTTGCTTCGTGCACCACCAACAGCCTTGCGCCCATGGCGAAGGTCATTGAGGACAATTACGGAATCGAGACTGGCTTCATGACCACTGTCCACGCCTATACAAATGACCAGAAGGTGCTTGACGATTTCCACAAGGATTTGAGGCGCGCGCGCAATGCCGCTACAAACATCATTCCAACATCCACCGGGGCAGCAAAGGCAATAGGGGAGGTCATCCCAAGCCTCAAAGGCAAGCTTGACGGGCTGTCCCTGCGCGTCCCCGTTCCCACTGGCTCTATAACCGACCTTACTGTGGTGCTTTCAAAGCCAGCGGCAAAAGAGGAAGTCAATGCCAGGCTCAGGGAGGCTGCCGAGGGCGGGATGAGAGGCATAATGGCCTACACCGAGGAGCCGATTGTCTCAAGCGACATTGTCACAGACCCGCATTCCTCGACAATTGACGGCTTGTCCACCCGCGTGATTGGCAACAGCCTCAAGGTCCTCTCCTGGTACGACAACGAGTGGGGCTATTCAAACAGGGTTGTGGACGCCATACAGAGGATTCTTTAGAATCCTAATTTCCTTCTTTTTCAAATCTTTTCAAACCCGAAGAACTCATCTTCGGCCTCGACAATGACCTTTTTGCGCGGCGCGTCTGAAACTTCGGGCTTTTTCACGTGCACGACCTCGCCTATGTATATCACGTGGTCGGACGCGTCGTAAGTTGCCACGACTTTGCACTCCACGCTTCCCAGGCATTCCTTGATTGTCGGGGGCTTGACCTTTTCCGAAGGTTCGGGTGTAAGGCTCGCCTGCGTGAACTTGTCGTTCCTGCGCCCGGACACGCTGCCGCAAAGCTTCACAGCGCTTTTCATGTCATCGGTTGCTATGTTGAGCACGAATTCGCCTGTGGCGTCAAGGTATTTTTTCGAGTGCCTCGATTTGCCAATCGCTATTGCAATCATCGGCGGCTCTATCGACACTGGCATGTGCCACGCTATTGTCGCGACATTGGGCTTCCCCTCCTTGTCGCAGGTCGTAATGAGCAGGAGTTGTTTTGGGTAAAACATTTTGTAGTATTTCTCGTCAATCATATTGCATCACGTTTTTCCTGTAAATTATTTCTTGCCCAAATAATGTATAAACTTATTGGCAAGCATGGCGGGATTATTGGCAACTATGCCGAACTTATTGATAATTTGCCGTTTGCACGCTTGAAACCTTGGGCATTTTGCAGCCTGCACGCTTGAAACCTTGGGCATTTTGCAGCCTGCATGGCGGTATCCTTGATTTTGACTGGCGATTGCTTGTTTTGCCATGGATTTTCATAATTTTTACGCCCTGCGTTTTCCCATTGATTGCCAGATATGTTTAAAAACCTGTCTTTCCACAAATTACAACACAATGGGTGGAATTCAATGGTAGTAATATCCAATTATCATAAAAAACCTGACAACGCGGGCGGCGACAACAAGACAGTGCAGGCTACCGCAGGCGCCAACCAGAAAACAGGCAAAGATAATCCGACAATCAAAAAGATC
>JAKALW010000099.1 GCA_021823945.1 Microcaldota archaeon | reverse complement strand
CGTAAATCCCAGTTCCCAGGGATTTGTTGCGCGCCAGCTCGGGCGCGATGCGGGAAAGCAGGCTTGCCTGCAGCTTAAGGTATTTCTCCCTGCCGACCTCGACATTTCAAATTGCGTATTTCATGTTCTTGACATTGAAGCAGAACATCGAGTCATGGACATTTTCGCAATTGTGCGAGAAATACAAGTCGGCGCAGTCGCGGCTTGAATCCACCTCGAAACAGCGCGTGAGCTTCACTGACTGATAGCAATGCATGCAAAACGAAGAGTCGAAAAGCACGCCGCAGCCAAACACGTGCTCGCTTGTCCTGGGCCAGTAATCATATGCAGAGTCCTTGATTTGGACACATGGGGCGCACTCAAGCGCGTTTGTGGAATACGCATATGCCATGCAGTCAATCACGTTCGTGTTCGTCCCGTCATGATAGTCAAGCGACATATAGGCTATTGTTGAGATGAATTCATGCGCATTTGCCAGAGTTATGTTCTCAATTCCCGGAACAGGAGGCGCAACTTCCACGTATTTGAGCGCCTCGTCCTCAAGCACAGTCCGATTTTTTGGGATTTCCATATATTTGGCGTAATTGCCAACGTAGATTTCCCTGTCTGAAAACACTGATTTGCGCTTTTCGCCCTGCGGCATACTCCCTGTAAGCCATGGCTTGTATGCCGCAAGGCCGGACAGTTCCGCGCCAAACAGCACTTTGCACGTTGTCGTGAATGCCCTTTCCATTGGCTCCGTGCTTTTCGCCTCTCCGGCAGCGCCAGAAAGCTTGCCCGCAAGGATTTTCTTTGCCGCTTTTGACGAGTCAGTAGACTTTGAGAGCAGGTCTGTGAGCGATGGAAGGGACTTGTTGCTTTGAAGCTCCGTTCTCATCTGCTCCAAAAGCGAGGATTTTATCTTCATGTACTTGTCCTTTGGAAGAATTGCATTGCCGATGGCGTATTTAGCATTTCGCAGGTTGAAGGAAAACATGCACTCAGAGCAATTGTTGAGCGCGAAAACATAGTAACAGTCAGTCGAGTTGGACGTCATCCACAATTCAAATGCGCGCTTCACATGGTAAGTGTCATTGCACCTGACAAGGTATGATGACTCCCCGGGCGCGGCGCTCCCAAAAACATATTCGCAAAGCCTGCCCATGCTTGAATGCGCAATGTATTTGGAATCGCCCATCCGCGAACTGCCCATGACGTAGAAGCTGTCGGAGATATTAGTGCTGCTCTCGATGAATTTCGAATTCCCAAGTATGATGTTCCCTGCGTAGTACGCCCTGTCTGAAATAGCCTGGAATACAGAATCTATGTCCTTTATCTCGTCAATTCCCAAGGGCGCAAACTTCCTGCCAAAATCAATTTCCTCAAAACTTATCCTCTTGGAATCCGCAGGATACGCAGGCGTGGCAAACGCGACTTGCCTGCCTGAAACCGTCGACTTGAAGTAATAGATATTGTCTGCCCTCTGGGACAGCCATTTCTCATAATCAGATAGCGGGCCGACCTCGCCGCCAAAAACAAGTTTGCACGTGTTTTTCCACTGCCTGTCAAGGATATTTGATGTGTCGCTCATTGTTTTGCACCTAGCACGTATCTTTCCGCTGCCTTTTTCGCGCCCAGTGCATGCCTTTACGCTGTCCGCCAGGGATATGTGATGCACAGCTCATGATTTTGCACCTATGGAGTATATGTCAAGCTTCAGCCCGTTTGTTTTTCCAATCTCGGCTGCCATCTGCCCGACAAGCGCGTCCCGGATTTTCATGTAATCGTCTTTGGAAAGCTGGGTATTGCCTATGCAGTGCCTTTTCCCTTTTGTGTTGAAGCAGAACATGCAGTCCTGCAATCCCTCGGAATTGTGGCAGAAATAGGAGTCCGAGCACTTGATGCAGGAGTCCAGCTCGAAGCACCTGTTAAGGTAAACAGAATTGTAGCATTTCAGGCAGAATTGCGAGTCTATTATCCTGCCGCAGCCATAGACGAATTTTGAGTGCAGGGACATGAATGTGTGGCTGGTGTTTTCCGAATACGTCGCCTCGAAGCCCTTGTAGATATTGGTGCTGTGGAGGACAATCGGTGAGAAAAATATGTTGCGGTTCTCGCCGCTCCAGTATTCGCTTGTGAAATAGGCGATTTCCCCCAGGCCGCGCTTTATGGATTCCACGCTTTCAAGCTCGCTTTCGTCAAGGGAAAGTTTCCCAAGCTCCAATGATTCGAATACCGTAACCGCCCTTTTCCGGGGTATTTCAGAGAGCATGCCAAAGTTCTTTGCAATCGTGGTTTCCGAGCCAAAGGCGGTCTTTACAGTGTCAACGTCGCAGGTGTTCCTTGAAAGCCATTTTTCCAGTTTAGTTATGCTAGGCGGCGCGCGCTTTAGCAGGATTGAATACGTGTTTGCAAAACCTTTTTCTATTGGCGCCATGTCCATGCCAACATCGGGCCTTTTGGCGCTCACCTTTGGCAAAACCGCGGGGAGATTTTCAGGGCAGAGGCTGTAAAGCGACGGGTACTTGCCTTCAGACTCGAGCTTTTCCACGACTTCGGCAAGCAGTTTTGACTTGAGCTGCCTGTATTTGTCTTTTGGCAGTTCCCTGTTGCCAATCAAGTATTTCTTGTTCTTCTGGCCAAATGAGAACAAGGCTTCGTGCACGCCCTCGCAATTGAAGGAAAAGTAAAGGTCTGAAGAATCCGTGACCACGTGGGATTCAAAGCACCTGCGCAGGTTAATCCCGCCGACAACGCGTATGAGGTGTTCGCCCGCCGCAGTGTAGCCCGAGCCAAAGACGCACTTGCTTGCCCTGCGCATCATGTAGGAATTGTATATGTGGGAGGATTGCTCTATGTTTGTGGAGTTGTAGACGTATTGGGAGTCAAGCACCACATCCGAGCGTTCTACGAATGCGGAATTCCCAAGATACCTGTTGCCCGAATACTCTGCCTTTTCAGAAAGCGCGCGGACAAGGGAATCCATGTCCTTCATGTCGTTTATGGAGATTGCATAGTCCCGGTCTGCTGTTAATTCGTCCTCGGATATGAATTTCGCGGACTTGAGGTAGGCGTCCTTTGCAAGTATCACTTCCCTGCCAGAAACGCGGGACTTGCGCCGTGTCGTGGGAAGGAGATATTCCGAAAGCCACGCACTGTATTTTTCCAGACCGGCAAGTTCCCTGCCAAACAGGACGCGAGTGGTGTCGCGCCAGGATTTCTCAAAAACAGTGTTAAGACCGCCCACCATAACCAACGAGAATGAATGCGACTTGAAACTTTAAGAGTGTTCCCACGCCACGCTACCGGGAACCGTGGTACAAAAACTGGTTTTGCAAGGGAGCGCGGAATGGAGGCAGAGCATGTGGCGCATGCCTGTTTCCCCAGGCGTGCAGGAAGCTGCGCGAATGCCCCTGGCGCCCATACGTCGGCGGCTGGATTTGGGTGGGAAAGGCCGTGGGTGTTTTGATACAAATGTTTAAATATATCCAATCTGGAATCCCTTCATTACTGGAGTAATACAATGGAAAATTCGCACAGCAGCATGAAAGCGCCGTCACGGCTTTTCCTTAGTGTTACTAAAGTCTCTTTCCCAATGCCGCTTTGTGGCTATATTACAGCACAATAGCTGCATTGGCACGCGTGAAATCTCGCTAATTGCGTGGTGCCTCCGGACGGAATCAAGACCCAATTAATGGGCAGGTTTGTTTTACGCTTCCTTGCGCCGCCTTTGCCTGTTGCCTGGTTCCAAAAACACAACCAAGCCTAAAGGTGATGCTAATGAAAAACGTGATAATGGTTGCAGATGAGGCGCTTCGAATGGCAGAGGAAGGCGGACTGGCCCTTGACGAAGGGGGCCTTGCGGGGTGATTTCCATGGGCGCTGGAAGGCCGCATTTGCTTGGAGAGAACGAGATGGACAAGATAAGCCATCTCTACCTTGACGAGTGCATGACTGTCAGGGAAATCGCCGACATAGTCGGAGTTTCCCACATGACTGTCTGGCGCGCTTTGCGCGACCTGGAAAAGGTCGATTGGGGCGCGACAGGGTAATTTTTATGGGAGATGCCGTTCCTCCTCTTTTCCATTCTTTTTTCCTTTTTTTTAGTCATTTTATCTTTTAGCAGGCGTTGGCCTAATTTTTTCATTCCTTCCATAAATTTTCCAATTATTTTATTTTCAGGAAAGGAAACAGCTTTTGCATAGTCTGTTTTTCGCCGCTGATGCGGGTTATTTCATCGCTTAGGACATAATACTCGTATAGCGCATGTTCCGGCGCGTGCCCGTGCGTTTCAATGAACTTCCCTCGCACTTTCAGGCGCTCTTCGTGGCCTGAAGCAAGGTACTGACGGAACATGTCGCGCTTGGCTTTCATCTCATCAAGCACTTTGGAGGTCTGGTCTATTTCCGCACCGAGCATGCCAATTTCGCCCTGAATTTTGCACGCCACATTGACGAATTTCTGCTGTTTTTCGTAATCCGGCTTCTGGATTTTATTGAAGAAGCGGCAAACCCGCGAATAGCGCCTGTCAAGGGATTTTATCCTGGTTTTTATCTCCGGGATGGGACGGGCTCCAAAGTAATGGCTAGGGTGATTTTTTTGCATATTTGGTCACTTTTTGTTTGCAAACGCCCAGACGTGTTGCTGGGGCACATGCGTTTTTTGGAGCCCTGGCGAGGGCTAAGTCAATTTTTTTGCCTGTTTTCATGATTGGGCAGCGCAATGATATAAAGCTTGGCTGGATGCGGCAAGCGTATAAAGCAAAGCGCGCGCCAAAATTAGAGATTGTTGATTTTTCGAATAAAACTCATATTAAAAATAAAACTATTTTTAACTATTATAATTATATTAAGGAAGAGAGAAAAAAATTACTTCGTTTAGTAGATAGGGTTATTTCGGATATTGATAAACTTTTGGAGTCCGCTAAAAGATAGAAATAATTTTAAATAAAAAAAATGTATCGACAAATTGGTGCGGTATTATAATGAGTGAAAAGATAAATGAGATGTTTTCAAGAATATATAAAAAATATGATTTTATGGATCATATTTTAAGCTGCAATATAGATATTTTTTGGAGAAAGAAAGCGGTAAAGGAAACTATAAAAGGTTTAAAGAGTTATAAAAGTT
>JAKALW010000098.1 GCA_021823945.1 Microcaldota archaeon | reverse complement strand
GCTCATAATCGGGGGCATGAAGGATTCCCAGTTCGGGCACCTTGTCATGGTCGGGCTCGGCGGCATATACGTGGAGGTCATGAAGGACTTCGCATTCCGCATCTGCCCTGTATCAAAGCCCGAAGCAATTGAGATGATACGTTCCCTCAAATCCTACAAGATAATCTCCGGCGCGCGGGGCAAAAAGCCAATTGACGAGGGCGCGCTTGCGGAGATGATTGTCCGCACTTCAAGGATGATTGTCGCCGAGGACCTGTCGGAACTCGACTTCAACCCTGTAATTGCAAACGAGCGCGGGTGCACTGTGATTGACTGGCGGTTCTCAAAGCCCGGCGACAGGCAGGACGAGACAATATCTGCCGGCGCAGCGGGAAGCGCAATATCGAAGCAAAACGGCGGTAATTGAAAATGGCGCCAACCAAAACCACAATGGGCAAAATCGCGGGGCTCGAAAAGATATTCAGCCCCAAAAGCATTGCAGTAATAGGCGCAAGCCACGACCCCACGAAAATCGGGCACGTGGTATTGAAGAATTTCATGGACGGCGGCTTTCCCGGGAAGCTTTACCCTGTCAACCCTTCCTCTACAGAAGTCCTTGGCCTGCCATGCTTCAAGTCAGTCAAGGACATACCAGGCAAGGTGGACAGCGCTGTCATTGCCATACCAGCAAAGTTCGTGCCAGGCGCGCTTGAGGAGTGCGGCGCCAAGGGCGTGTTGTCCGCAGTAGTGATTTCGGGCGGCTTTGCAGAGGTCGGCGAAAAGGCTCTTGAGGCCCAGCTTGTAGGGTCCGCGGAAAAATACGGAATGGCAGTAATCGGCCCGAACTGCATGGGCGTGCTCAACCCGGCAAAGAGGGTGGATTCCATTTTCCTGCCCATATACAAGCTTGGCAGGCCCCATGTGGGCGAAATATCTTTCATATCCCAATCCGGCGCAGTGGGCGGTTGCATAATAGACCTGGCCGCCCGCGCTGGCATTGGCATAAGCAAGTTCGTGTCCTACGGCAACGCGTCGGTGGTCAGCGAGTGCGACCTGCTCGAATACCTCGCAAACGACGATTCTACGAAAATAATAGTATGCTATTTCGAGGGCGTCAAGGACGGGGCGCGCTTCCTGAAGATAGCCTCGAAAATAACGCGCAAGAAGCCCATCATTGCCCTGAAGGCGGGCAAGTCAAAATCCGGCGCGCGCGCGGCATTGTCGCACACGGCCGCCATGGCGGGCTCGGCAGTGGCCTACGAAGCTGCTTTCAGGCAGGCAAGGGTCACCGAGGCGGAGACGCTCGAGGAGCTTTTCGATTTCGCCAAGATGTTTTCCCAGCCGATTTGCTGCGGCAGGCGGATAGCGATAATCACAAACGGCGGCGGGAACGGCGTTTTGTCCGCGGACTCGGCAGACAAATATGGCCTGGAGCTGGCTCAGTATTCCGAGCAGACCTCAAAAAGCATGCGCGCGCTTTTGCCATCCTACGCCAACATCGGCAACCCGCTTGACCTGATTGGCGACGCCGACGCAATGAGGTTCGAGCAGGCAATACGCGCGTGCATGGACGACCACAACGTCGACGCGCTCGTGATAAACATACTTTTCCAGACAGCGGCCATTGACACAAGGGTTGTCAGCTCCATTGTCAAGGCGAACGGTGAGCAGAAAAAACCCATGGTTGTCGTCGCAACGGGCGGCGAATACACTGAGATGCACAGGCGCATACTTGACGGCTATGGCATCCCGACCTACCAGTCCCCGTCTTCGGCAATAAATGCGCTGTCAAAATTCGTGGACTACTGCGAGCATTACAGGAAATTCAACGTGACTGCGTGCAGGGTGTGAAAGAATCAACCGCCTGCTCGCAAACATCAAAAGGCCTATAGTTTCCCCTGCTTTGGCTTTTGCCCGCCCTTTTCCGCCTGCTTTTCCTGCGGCGCCTCGATTGCCATGAAGGATTCGTATGCCGCGTCCGTGTCCTCAATCAGCGTGTTAAAGGCGTCGTCCACATCGAGCCCGGCAATGCCCGCGTCCGCGCATTGTCTCCTCAATATGCCCATGCCGAACTCGGCGACGGTCATCTTGCCCTGGCGCGCATGCCTGATAGCCTCGATTTTCTCCTTCAGGCTTGCCATGTCCAGTTTGCTGTCCACCTCAATCACGGCGCCGGGCATCTCGGGCTTCAATATGCGCACGTCCTGTGGCGAGAATCCTTCCTTGAGCGTACCCTCGATTACAATCCTCACTATGGGCTTTGTGCGGCCTTCCGCAAGTATTTGCGAGAATTCCCCGTCCACAGCGTCCTGGATTTGCGTGGGCGTGGCATTCTCGAACTTGAGCCGTTTGAATATGAATTCCCTTGTCTTCACGGGGATGAACTCGTGCTTCCCTGTTGCCGAGTCGAAAATCACGTAGCCTTTCTGCCCTGCCTCCTCCTCCTTAAGCTGGGTGAGGACAGTGCTTCCGGGGATGATGAGCTTGCCGTCAAGTGCGGTCTGGTACTTGTGGAGGTGCCCGCACACGTAGAGGTCGAACCCTTTTGGCAAGTCGTCAAGGGACATTATGGATTTCCCCCCTGCGTACATGAGTTCCGACACTGACTGGTGGAAAACGAATATGTTGAATGCGTTTGGGTGGGGCGCGAACCCGGCCTTCTCGATTGCCGCGGCTGCTAGGTCCTCGGGCACGCCCCCGAGGCCGGTTATTGCCACGCGGCGCCCGCCAAGCTCGTATATCGCGGTGCTGTTGTGGACGTCCGCAAGGAGCCCGATTGTCTCAAGTATCTGGATTGGGTTGACAAGCTCCCTGCCCCTCAGCTCGTGCGTGCCGTGAATTGCCGCTATCGGAGGCGCGCCCGGCCTGTTAATGCATTTCACTGCCCATTTTTTCGACGCCAAAGTCGCCTGCAGGGCCTTTATCGAGTCGTGGAACGTTTCCGGCCGGGGTATGCGGGAGTCGAAAATGTCGCCGGGCATCAGTATTACGTCGCACTTTTTGGCGGCGTCAAGGAGCGCCGCCGTTGCCTGGGCAAGGGCGTCGGCTTCCCATCTTTTGTAGCCAAAATGCGTATCCGATACAATGCCTATCCTCATAGCCCATAATTAGCCGCCAAATATATAAATATGGGAAGCATAAGGTATTGCACAGAAGCGGCTTGTGGATGCATCCGAAGCCATTGCCGCAGCACGCGTGATGTCAAATGAACGAGAAACTCATAATCGCGGTCGGCGTCATCGCCGTAGTCATTATATCTGTCTATTTCCTTTCAAAGTAATTGCGGTTTTGCCGATATGATATAGTTTTCATATTATCTCCATCCTCGCTCTTTTTTCCTCCTAAAACACGTTTTGCCACAATCAATAACCTTTATATATCTTGGTGGCGCGGCTTAAAACGGGTGAGCCTATGATATTTTCTTTCAAGTCTGCCAAGGCCAATGAACAGAAGCAGCCTATGGATTACGAGAAAAGCAAGAACAGCCCCTACAAGAACATTTTCCTATCAGTTGAACAGTTCCAGTCGCTTGGGACAAGCAAGTTCGCCAAAGTCGGGCTCCTCTCGACTGATGGCAAAGAGGCAAAGATGAAATTTACAGACAAGGAAATTGAAGCCATAAAAACCCTTTCCAGCGACGAGAAGCTCAAGCTCCCCATTGACTGGGACACGCAAGCCCCGCTTTCAGTGGACCAGATTGGCTCTTACGCGAACCTCATAGGCAAGTTCAAGTCCTCAAACGCGGCGGACAGGGAAGACGCACAAAAAGCACGATTTGAAGTCGAGGACTTTATTAAATTGCACCAGGACGCTGCGAAAAAAATCGACGAGCTCAAGCTTTACGGCTCCAATCTCTATTACCTGCTCATGCTGAAAGCCGAGTTCCTTTCAGAGATGCTCGGGTTCATGCTGACAAAGGCGCAGGCAATTGGCAGCAATTCCGCAATAGCCAACGAGGACAAAAAATCCCTCGGCGAGCAGAGGCAGAACCTGCTCAATGCGTACGGCCAGGTGACTGGGAAGGATTATGCCCAGAAAGTTGCGGGCATTGCGGGCGCCGTGTTCTCCATGGGCTCAACGTTCCTTACAGGCGTCAAGGAAGAGCTCATAAAATTCTTTTCAAAAATCACGGCACTGCCCAACACTGCCTACCTGGTAGTCGCAGGAGGCGTGTCAATACTTATTGGCTTTGGAGCCTATTATGGCATTGACATCATGAAAGCCATGAAGCAAAACCGTATAATCAGGGCTTTCGACAAGGCAATAAACCACAGGACTTACCAGGAGATAAGCATAAACAGGCTGCACGTCACGCTTGTGATGTTCAAGGCAATGCAGCTCATGGGCGAATACGGCATGTTCGATGAGCTTTCACGGAAAACATCAAAGGGGTATTTCGCGCTCGCGTACAGGGGCGATTATGAGGCACTGAAGGAAGTCCACATAGAGCTTGAACGCAGGGTGAATCTCAAGATGAAAAAGTATCTCGGGGAAGAAACCAAGGGCAAGCGGCAGGCCGGGGAGGATGAAAGGTATAAGACCATTGTCTCCGACATGCTTCAAACCAGCATTTCAAACGCCATATCCCAGGACGGCGCGGTGGACGTGAAGTGCCCCATAGAAAGCCAATCGGCTGACAAATCGTCGAAGTAGGAAAGGGCTTGTTTTTTCTTTTATTTTCTCTCTTTTCAGTTTTACTTTCACAGTATACCAAATCTTTTTAAATAAGTGTTGTGTTAAATTCATCCAGAAGCAATATGCTTTATATAACTATGCTTTTTTTGTGAAAACGACGAAGTTTTTCACTTACCGGAGGTAGTCCAAATGTCAGACAACAAGTGTCCCGAGTGCGGTAACCGCAATCTTACAAGGGATTATGAAAAAGGAGAGCTCGTATGCTCGAACTGCGGCTTAATTGTCGCTGAAAACATCGCTGACCAGGGCCCGGAATGGAGGGCCTTTGACGTGGAGCAGAGGGAAAAGCGCGCACGCGGCGGAGCGCCAATAAAGTTCATGAGGCCGAACAAGGGCCTTGTCACTGAAATCGACCAGTACAACAGGGACATAAGGGGCGCCAAGATATGCCCGAAGAAGCAGGCCCAGCTCTACAGGATGAGGAAGTGGCACAAGAGGGCCTCGATAGCCTCGT
>JAKALW010000097.1 GCA_021823945.1 Microcaldota archaeon | reverse complement strand
GGCCTTTCTTGGAATTAAGCGCCGCGTCAAGATGCGAGCCGGCTGCGCCAGCCGCCGAACTGGAAAGCACGAAAAGCTGCAATTTCGCCAGGTAATCCTGAACGTTTTTCAAAGAGCTTATGTCCTTGCTGCTTTTCAACTGACCTTCAAGCACATTCAGGGAACCGATAAGGCTTGCCACTTCCAAGCTTATGTTGTACCTGGCGGTTTTTGCGTTCGGGATATTGCCAGATTTCACTGCAGAATCAAGTTTCTTGAGTTCAGCCTCAATGTTTTTCATGCTGTCCTTTACCTTGTTGAGCAGTTCCTGCCTGTTGTCAGGTGTCTCGATTGGGGCGGTTTTGAATTGTGACATGTCGGGGCTCACCACATATGCGGATTCTAAGGTAGATTGTGCCTTCAATCCCTTATATTCCTTTGCAAAAACTTCGGCGCCAAATGCCATGGAATGCGACGCGAAATAGGAGAAAAACAGGGCTTTGCCCGCCAGTTTGATTTTTTGGAAATTCCCTTTTGGAGAATAGGCCTGCTTGGGGCTGTCCAGCAACGTATCTTTTGCATTGCCCAGGCTAATCTTAGAATTTGACATATTCCCACCGAGGATGATAAATTTCCACTAAATTTATCTGACTTGTAAATTGCATGCGGATATCATTTTGGCAATTTGCAAGCAGGTTTTGGAAAAGGCTCAGTAAAGGAATATAAAGAGTTGCAACATATCCCAAAAACATGCATTTAGAAGGCGAAAAAAGGCCTTAGGGGAAAAGTATGGAGCCGGCGGAAAGCCGAATGGACCATGCCGCCCGGGCTGGTTCTTCCAATTCCTTACTTTTCCACAGGCTTCATTTTCTTCAGGTCGTCCAATGGAATGTCGTCCAGGTTTGGCTGCTGCTCATCCGCTTTTGTATTCTGCTCCTGCTTTATGTTGGCATTGTTCTGGATGTATCCCTTGGGTTCTGTCTGCTTCACTTTATCCTTGTTTTGAAGCCCTTCATCGCCCTGGAGTATGTTTTCCGCCGCCTTGCTTATGGACAGGGTTTTCCTGGTCTTCACTGTGACAGTCTTCTTGGCAGCGTCATAGGAAACTCCTGAAAATACAAGCGGCAGCGCCTTCTCCAGGTCCATTGAGAATTTCGCCGGGTCCTTGAGTATCCCGCTTCCAAGGACCAGTTCTGAATCCTTGCTCTCCTGGAAAAGCTTTACCATGAAGTCATTGTACTTGGAATACGCCGGTGAAAACGCATTTGTCGATGTCCAGCCAATCCTGCCCGAAAGGACGGTGAGGGAGTGCTCCTGGACTGATACGCCCGAAATGCGGCTGACATCCTCAAGCGGGCCAAAGTTCATCTTATAGAAACTGACAAGCTGGAGAAGTGCGAAGTCATATTTCTCCTTCTCTACCGGATTGAGCCTGCCGTCAAGCTGCGCCAGCGAAAAGCCGTTTATTTTTGCCACGAGCCCGTCGATTTCCGCCTTGACGTCCTCCTTGCTTGCTTGTGCGAGTGTTCCGTAGATGGATTCCCAGTCTGTCTTACCAGTGGAGTTTAAGATGCTGTTCACTGCGGATTCAAGCTCGCGGGGCCTGAAAATGAGCGGCTGTTGCTGTTCCTTCTTCGTGTCAACCAAGTCCAATGCCTTATCAATTGCAGTTTGCTGGCTGATGTCTTTCACGGGCTCTTTCTTCAGGTCCTTTGGTTCCAGGTCTTTGGGCGCAACGGTTTTGGTTATTGTTTTTTGCGATTCAAGATATGCCACAATGCCTTTCAATGCCTCCCCTGTCTTGTCAGCGTCGTTCCCTGAAATGGCTGCGAGGTATGCGCCGATGATGTGGTTTGCTATTGAGCCCTCCACTATTTTCCCGTTGTCAAGCGTGATTGAGAACTTAGCCTCGCCTTCAAGCGGGTGATTGAGGTCCTTCACGTTGAAATCGGAATTCTTGTAGTCGAACTTGACGGATTTTACTCCGTAGCCATTGAAGAGGCCCTCTGAAAATTGATCAAGCCCTATGCTTAAGGACTTCATTTCCGCAGAAAGGTTTTCGTTCTTCGCGAAAAGGGCGTCTATGAACTTGTTGCCCTTCACGCTCTCCTTGTCAGAGGCATACAAGGCTATCTGCTTCCTGGCCTTGCCAACGCCGTTGTAGTAGAATTCCGCGAGGTCCTGCAGGAACTGCGCCTTCGCGGCGTCAGTTGTGAGCGAGTCGTAAGCCGCCTTGATGTAATTCCTGACGGCCGCAGTCTGGGTGGATTCGGAACCTTTAATCCCGGCATCCTTGAGCATTCCGCCGCCGTATTTCACGTCGTAGGACACAAGCATGGCAATCTGCTTCGCCGTGTTCTCGCTTGCGCCCTTGTCCGTAAGGAAACCCACAAGGCCGGATATGCCGGGCAAGCCGCCATAGTATTTTGCCTTGTTGGTCTTTGCCGGGTCGAAACTGGTATTGGTCTTGGCGTCTTGGCCAGGCATGTTTGTTGGAGAACCATTCTCTTTGGAGGGAGAGGTTATTGCACCCATTTGGGAGATGAATCTATCCATGTTAATCACATAGTTGGGGCCTTGGGCAGAAACGTCAAGATTATTGTCCCTGTTTAGCTGATTATTAAGTGAAGTCGCAAATACAAGCAGTTGTTTCAAATCTTCATTGAGGTACTTCTGGTCTATTTTTCCTAAGTTATATGATAGATCCTTAGCATTTTCCTTAAGGCGTGTCCATGCGTCATTATTTTTCGCATCCGCCTGGAGAACGAGGAGGTCTGACTTTACCCAGCCAGCAAGTGTGGACTGCCAGTTGAACCATTCAGGAGTATTCTCCGCATATGGGGCTGGTTCAACTTTTTTAGGCGTTGTTTTCGATGTATCGGAAGATGTTGTGTCGGGCGCCAGCTTGTTTTCCAATTGCTTGTTAGCTATTTCCTTGGTTAGCTTGTTAATTTCTTCAATTTTTGCCAGGGATGCTGTTTTTAGGCCGGCAGTGTCTTGATTATTTGTTAAGGCATGGATATACTTTTCCCGCAAATCGAAAAGTTCAATGTAAGCTTCCTTCAAATTAGCATATGAAGCCTCAGGCTTGGGTTTTTGGAGGGCTTCGAGGACCGTTTTATAATCATTTAAATTTTTCACATAATTCTTATTAAAATCCGCATTGGTGCCTGAAGCAATCAATTTGTTCAATTGTTCAATTTTTGAATTTACCTGCGCAGCTGTCTCAATTTTTTCCGCGTGTGCATAAGCCATTAATATCACCTAAAAGTTATCCGCTTCTTTTTTAGCCACAGGTTGAACTACGGTTTTTGTCACAGTCACAGTCACTGTTCCATTACTCAAAATAACAGGAGGTTTGCCGTCAGGTGCGACAGACAGTGGGGTAATCCTGAATTGCGCGCCAACTTCATTGGATATTAAAGTGGCGATTGTCCTGTCATTAGCATCCGGTTTAATCAGGCTGGCAACATCTTGCACTATTTCCCATTGGCCAGACGGATTCAATTTCTCGACCTGGAAATGCCCGTAATTGACATTTTCTGTTCCTTGCGGCACGTTTTGCCTGGTCTCGTTCAGCCTGAATTGGAACGCCTTGCCCTGCTCCACATTAATTGATTTTGAATTGGCAAGGGACGCATCCACTGGCGAGATGCTATAGGCGGAAGCGGTTGTATTTTGGATAAGAGTTGCTGTTGTTTTATTTTGAGGCTGAGGAACCTGTTGCTGATTGGTCTGCAGTGTAGCCGTAGTGCCGTCTTGCTTTACAATAGCCCAATCTTTGAGAAGAAAATTTGTGGTTCTGCTCAGAGGATACGTATACGGGGCATACTTTGCTGTGCGCCCGGATATTTTTGCAATTGTCCATGCTTTATTTCCAAGCCAGCCGCCAATACCCAGAACATCAGCGCTCAGATGAACACCTAAATCAGTTGCGGCAGATACTACAACGCCGGACGAATTCAAAATAATATCAGTCGTGGAACTCTCTTTGATTATTTGAACGGTGGGGGATGTTTCAATAGGGTGCTCCACTATTTTTTTAATTTGCTCCACTGCTTTGGATGTTTTGGGTTTGACTTTATTCTTCAGTAAGTCTTTTCCATCTTCAATGCCTTTCTTGACAATGCCCTTTTTGACAGCGTTAAGCGCCTCGATTTTTTCAAGGTCTCTTATGGCAGTTTGGAATATGTCAGAAACCCTATTCGCGCCCAATTTGGACAAGTCTGCGAGTTCTTCACTGCTAAGGCGGATCAACCCATATTTCTCGATTTCTTCGATTAGTTCTTTTGATATCTTCAATTCGTCCCCAGTGAGGGCTTTTACTTCACGCGCTATCAACTTAGCAGGATTAAGAGTGCGCCCTCCTTTGGTGATTATTTTAATTCCGCCAGCATCCGCAAGCGCTAACAATTGGGTTCTTGAAAGGGTTTTCATGGTTGCGTCAATAGTCTCTTTTCCAAGATCCGCCGCAATAACATAGCCTTCCTTGCTGATGTTGTCAAGGGCGATTTTGATGCCTTTTTCTGACATTTGAGTCAATGCTTCCTTGGTAGCCTTCTTGCCGCCTATTTCAACGCCTTCTTTGACCAATGCCTCTATCTGTGGCTCTGTAAGCTTGATTGCCTCTTGTTTAACCAGGGATGTTATCTGCTCTTTTGTCAGCATGAGAGAGCCTTCTTTCAGCAATGCTTCAGTAGCTTCTTTTCCAGATTTGGTCATTAGATACGCGGTAACGCGTGCCAGGCTGAACTTGCTTGCTGTAGCATCCTCCTTGCCGTAACCCTTGACCATCCGATAATCCATCCAAGCGCTGAAAGCAGTAAAACCTGCCATTATTCCGGTATTTATCAAATCGACATTGCGCTTGTCAGTATTTTTCCAGTTTTGGACTGCGTCAACTGCATACCACCCTGTGTCCCACGCCATCTGCAGCGTGCCAACAATTGGGCCGGAACAAACGACTAAATCAGTAAGAAATGCCCTTTCGCGAGGGTCGCTGGTCCAGCCAAGGAAACCTGCCTTATTGGTATAGTCCAGGGCGGAGCTTACATTAGCCGGCTTCACGCCAACCACTGCAACCATCTCAAGCTCTTTGGCCTTGTATTTCGCGTCATTCAATTTTCCTGACTCAACCAGGGAAGACAATTGCGCGGACATGAGAAGCAGCCCTTTTTGGGTGGCTGGATCAGAACTGTAATTCTGGACCTCTGCAATTGCTTTTTTCAATGAGGGCAGGATATCCTGGGCGGATTTCAAATCCCCAT
>JAKALW010000096.1 GCA_021823945.1 Microcaldota archaeon | reverse complement strand
CTGAGCCCGTAGTGCTCAGGTTAAGGCTACTCGAGTAGCTCACGTTCACAAGGCTCGATGTGCCGCCATTGAAGACATATGCCCCTCCAACTTTGCCGCCCGTGGAATTCAAAGTGGCGCCAGTCACGGTGCCATTGTTCACGCCAAGAGCGTCATTGGCATTGGAGTCAAATGGATAGTATGACACCAAGCCGGAAGGGTATGCGGCAAAAAGAGGCGAAAAAAGCAGAATAACCGAGACAATTAGGATAAGTCTGGAGTTTTGCGCCATGAGAATATTAGTGCAAGCATAAATATAAATATAGGCATAAAACATGGCATGTGAATCAGGGAGAGGGGAGCTGTGAATGTTTGGAGGCTTTGAAGCGAAAAAATGCCCCAATTTGCCGCCAAAATCAAATGCCGGCTTTTTTTTGGCGCGGGGATGCCCAAATCCTGAATCAGTTGCCCGCCTTCTTGGGCGCGGGTATGTTTGTCTCTCCCAGGATTTTTTTCAGGCTGCCGGATGATAGGATGATTTGCAGCCTCGCCTTCCTGCCCTGGATTGCGCCCGAAATTGCCAGGCAGCCAAGGGTTTTCCTGTGCATGGAATTTGAAATCCTGAAAACCCCTTTTTTCGACTGCTCGTCAAACGCGATTTTCTTGAAGCGCGCCCTGCTCATGCCAAGCGAGCCCAAAAACATGAATAAAGAGTCCGAAATGTGGCGCCAGGCTGACATGGAATCAACTTTTTCCCTGTCTGGCCCGATTGCCTTGAATGCCACATATCTTTTTTTCGGATACAGAGCCTTTGCCACAAATTACACCTAAAAACTGCACATTACAATACTACAAATATACAAATTTACATATCCATATATTTCTGGGTTTGAAATGAATGTCATTCTTTGCCAAGGTATAGATGGGCAATAGTTATTGCCTGTTTTGAAATGCTCTCCTCTATCCCCAAGAGCCCGCCAAAGAACACCAGTTCGCGAACCGACGGCGCCATGAACTCCTCCTGCGCCATTGAGCACAGGATAATGCGCGCACCTGCCTTCTGGCATGCCTTGGCAAAGAGCCGTGCCATGCCAAGCTTCCTTGAAAGCGCGTATGCCGAGTTTTCCCCGCCGGGGGTGAAGTCTGAAATGGGGAATGCGAACGCGCCCTTGCCCTGCGCCACAAGCTTTATCGTGCCCAGGTCTAGTTCGTATGATTTCAGGAAAAATACAAGCGGCTTTTTGGCCATGTTGCCAAGCGACTTCGAGTCCTGGGAGTAGATTATCCTGCTCTTGCAGGAGGCGGCGTCGAATATGCCAGAGAAGCCGAGCTGCTTCATTGTGCCTATGTGCGTACGCGAGATGTCGTAATATGCCATGTTAACCAGTTATGGGATTGCATAGAATAAATTGATATGCCTAAGTTTGATTGCCATGGACATGAAACAAAACCTGAGCTTTGAGGGTCATGGGCATGAAACAAAACCTAAGCTTTGATGGCCATTGGCATGAAACAAAAGCAATGGAATTTGAACCCGGATTCAATGGATAAAAAAATTGAGAAAAAAGAAAAAAATAAAGAAAAAATGGCTTTCAAGCCAATCAAATCATGGCCTGTTCGTAGCCATTGCCTTTTCCTCTAAGACCCCTGGACTTCTTGCTCGCTGCTGTCAGGCCCCTAAATGCCCTGCCCGCGTGGCGGTCAGCGCCATAGTAGACTTCGGCGTCGAACATGAGCACTTCGAAGAACTGGTATTGCCCGTCCCTGCCGACAAAGTAAGAGTTGAGGACGTCAAGGTTCCTGTATTTCCTGGATGCCTTTTCCTCGGCTATTGAGCGGTATGACTTGCCCGGAACGCGGTATGCTGCGTTCTTCGCAGGCTTCCTTCCGCCCCATGGGTGCGGCCTCTTGCGCTGGCCCCTGCCGGTCTTTACGCGGACGACTATGATGCCGGGTTTTGCCTTGTACCCAAGCGAGCGTGCGCGCGCCAGGTTCATTGGCTTTTCTACCTTGACAACCGTAGGCCCGCGCCTCCAGGTGGTAACGCGTTTCCTGTATTCCGGCGTGCGCTCCTTGTATTCCTTTTGGAACGCCTCGCTAATGTATTTGTACATTCCCATTTCTAATCACCGTTGTGTTTATTTAGCCGGCGCCGCGCTGGTTTCCAGGCGATGCAGCCTGCCCATTTTCAAGTCGTTATTAGGGCTGCGATGGACAAAATCCAAAGTCTTGATTGGTTCAGGTAACGAACCCCACATTCCAATAAGCCTTCTTTTATGCGAATTAAGGGTATTTAAAAGTAGCGGATTATGAAACATAAAATTAAATAAAGCCAATACGAAAGAAAAGCAGGCGTGAATATCATGAACAAAAAAAATTCATTACTATCTGGAAAACAACTGGAGAGATACATAAGCTCCGTTGACAAGGCAATTGAAAAAAGCTTTGCTGCAAACAAAAAGGCGCTGGAATACCTAGCTAAGAGATAGTGCAAACACCATGGAATTCAAAGAGGTTAGAGTACGAGACGTCACTATACTAGTTGGCGCGGACACTGATGGGAGCAGACTTTCCCTGCCTACGGCCGAATTCATAAGATTGCTTCACAAAAAGCTGATAATATATTGTAAAAATAAAGGACTTACAGTGCCCCCAGATTCAGAGAGAGACGAAGGTGCTCTTGATTATTTTCAAGACAAACTACTTGCGAAAAAATATCCTGATGACAAGTTAAAATGTACGATAAAGATTGCCGAAGAGATAATATATGAAATATCATGCAGGCACCCTTTCAGTGATGGAAACAAAAGAACTGCACTTTTGTGCGCAAGCATCATGTTGACACTAAATATGGAAACATTTGCTTGGAAAGACCCAGGAAACAGAAAGTATTCAGTAAATTTTGAACCTAGAGACGCAATTGAGAAAGGAAGAATGCTTGAGCAGATTGCAAAATGGAATGAAGACAACTGCCCTGAAGAGCTTAAAGAGTTCCTTATTCAAAAAGGGATAAAAATTAGGAAGAAAGTTGCGGAAGAGCACATAAGGGAATACATACGCAAATTCATTTTTGAAAACCTGATCATAGAAAAAAAATAACTGACAGGCATTCAACTCTAAAAAAAAGCAAGAATAACCTGCTCCTTCATCACAGAATTAAGAATTTTCATTCTCGAAGTCGAGCGAGCTTATGGCGCTTATCTGCCCCGCCGGGAGGTACATGCTGACAGGCGAGAACGTGATTGTGTTGCCCTCGTGCCTTCTCGAGCCTATGTTCAGGTGTATGGACTTTGGCTCCGCGCCTTCATACGCTACCTCGAACTGCGCTACCACCACGCCGTCTGAGCCTGCGAGGACTTCTGACAGGCTGTCCTTCACAAACGTGCTTTCAAACAAATCCAGCAGCGCGTGGCGCGCATTGTCGTCAACCTTGAACGACTTGCGCGTGCCATTGTGCGTTGATTTCACAGTGACGTGCTTGCGGTCAATGAGGACTTTCCCGGACACAAGCTGGATTAGCGATTTCACGAGCGAGACTTTGAACCTCTCGAAATTGTCAGGTTGGGGCTGCGCCGGGGCGCCCGCGGCTGCCGGCGGCAATAAAAGCGCCGGCTTTTCGTCCGGCATGCGCTCAATGAGCGCGGCTATGGACTTTATGTTCTTTTGGACTTTAAGGAAAGTGGCAAGCGTGGGCGCAGAAAGCCCGTTTGACGATGGCTGGGAATACAGCCTGCGCCTGATGTCGTAAAACCTAGCCTCAAGCTGCACCAGTATCCGGGCATTGGCCTCGAGCCTTTTTTGCTCCATGGCGCCGCCATTGGCAATTACGTTCATTGACGAGTCGTTTATGAGGTATTCGAGGCTCTCAAGATTTGTCGCGAAATCATGGCTCGCGTCTGCTGCGTTTTGCTGGAGGTCCATGGAATAGAGATTCTCGGAAAGCGCCTTTGACGCCTCGACAATCCTGTGGTATGACTCCATTACCTGGGCCTTTTCCTGCGCCTGGCCTGACGGGTGCTTGAGCACGTCGGCAATGGCATTTGAAAGCGACAGCAAAAAGAGTGAATCGTCATGCACGCGCTCCGGGCTAATCGAGCCTGAAACTCCAAGGTTGTGCATTATGTGCGACTTCAATGAGTCATGGCTTGCGTGCAGGTCTGATATTTTGCTCCAGAACTCGTCATTTGTCATGGCAATGCCTGCGGCTTGCCTGTTTCCACTGCCCTCATTCTGGCGCCTAGACATTTTAACCACGGGAGAGATAATGGAGCGGGCTTGTTAATAAATCTTGACTTTGAAACGCCTCGAATCCTTGCCTGAAATGCCTTGAATTTCAGCCTGAAATGGCATGGGCTTTGCCTGGATTGCCCGAACCCTGTCCAGAAATGGCAATCTTGCTCATGGGAGGCATTCGTTGTTTATCTCGCGCCAATGCTGAAAATGCCCACGCTTGTGGACTTGCGCTTTTCAAGCTCTGCCCCAAGCTGCCCAAGCACAGCTGACTTCACCTGCCCGTACTTGTCCTGTGGCAAGGCGCAGTTGCCAATCGCAAAGCGCAGCCCCTTTGCATTGAAACAGAACATGCAGTCTGAAAGCGCTTCGGAATTGTGGCATAGGTACGAGTCGGAGCACTTGTCGCACGAGTCCAGCTCAAAGCACCTGTTTAGGCGCTGTGAGTTATGGCATTTCATTGCGAACTGGGACTCAAGCACCCTGTAACAGCCATAGGAGTATTTGGAATTGAGCGCGAACGAACAAAGCCCTATGTTCTCGCCATACACGCCGTCATGCCCCTTGTACGCATTGACAACATTGAACGCGTGCGGGAACGAAACAAGGTTTGAATTCTGCCCGTCTGCAAGCTCTGGCGTGAAAAAGCCTATTTCAGGCAGGGCGCGGACTGCCGAGGCAAGGCAGTCAATGCCGCCAGCTGCGCCTGTTTTCCCAAGTTCCAGGGACTCCCGCATGGATACCGCCCTGCCAGCAGGATAGGAACGGAAAAATGGAAGGTTTGACGGGAGCCATGTTGCATCTCCAAAGGGAGTCCGGACCTGCTGCATGGTGACATTTCCCTGCGACAGCCATTTTTCATAGCCAGTTATGCTTCCTGGCTGCCTGCCAAAAAGCATGCCAAAAGTCGAGGAAAAGCCTTTCTCAATTGGCCTCATGTCTGCCCTGGCAGTCTGCTCTCCAAGGGCTATTTTTGGCAGATTGGCAGGCGTTTTCGCCCCTGCGAGGCTTGCAAGTGACGGGAAACTGCCATGCGACGCCAGCTTGTCGGCAAGCTCGCGAAGTATGTTTGACTGGAGAGCGGCG
>JAKALW010000095.1 GCA_021823945.1 Microcaldota archaeon | reverse complement strand
TCGTAAATTCCTTCCTGGAAAAGCAGCACGGGGGGGAGGGCCTGTTCAACACCGGCGCGTTCATAATAAGCCAGGAAGGCATGGCGCAATTGGCAAAAATAGCCTCTGACAAGAACCTTGGCGAGGCGTTTTCCACTGAAATGGGCATTTTTCCAGAGCTTGTGAAACTTGCGGGGCTCCATGCTGTCGTGGCAAAGGGGAAATTCCTAGACATGGGGACATTTGAGAGCCTGGCAAATGCGGGCGGGATTGTAGGTTCTGGCGGCAAGCCGGCAAAGCCCCAAGCTGGCGGCCCGAAATCTGACGTTTCAAAAAATGCGCGGCTTGACGGCAATGGCGCGATTTTCATAGACCGCGACGGCGTGATAAACAAGACTGTTGTCACCTACGTCACCCACCCGAACCTCTTTGAATTCGAGGAAAAGGCTGTTACTGGGCTCAAGAGCCTCTCGTCTTTGGGCATGCCAATGATAGTTGTCACAAACCAGTCCATAATTGGCAGGGGGCTTGCAAAGGCCTGCACGCTTTTGGAAATCCACGGCAAGATGCGAAAGCATCTCAAGGAGCAGGGGATTGAGCTGCACGACGTGTTCTACTTCCCGCACGCGCCGCACGAGATGTGCGGGTGCAGGAAGCCCAAGACCGGGATGCTCGACCTTGCCGTGGAGAAGTACGGCATTGACCTGAAAAAATCATACGTTATAGGGGACACGACCGGGGACATACTCATGGGCAACAGGGCGGGCGCCAGGACAATACTTGTAAAAACAGGCTATGGCGGGAAGGACATGAGGCACGCCGAGGCAAAGCCCGACTTCATTGCAAAAGATTTGGAAGGGGCATACGAGATAATCAGGAAAGCAGAAGGGAAATAATCCGCATTATTTTCCCGCATTTTTCTTGCCGCCAAGCGCGTCAAAGTATATTTCGGAAGTCCGCTTGGCTACAGAATCCCAGGAATATGTGGCAAGCTTTTGGCGCGCGGCATTGAGCGCGCCAGAAAGGTCAGTTTTCTCAAGGGCCGCAAGCTTGGATTCCAGGTTGCCGTCCAGGATGTACTGCGACGGCCCGTCAAGCAGGTTTGACAAAGTCGCCTTGACCTCGCCGACGTCAGTGCATATGAAAGGCCTCTCCATTGCAAGCGACTCGAGCATGCTCATCGGGAAGCCCTCGTATTTTGACGGGAGCACAACGTACCTGCACGATTCGTACGCTGCCGGCATGCCCTCAAAGCTTGACTCCTCGAAAACAGGCGCCTTCATGCCCTGCCTTTTCGCTTCCGCCACCAGGGACGCCTTTGTCCCGTCCTCGTCAGGGCCAATGAACTTGATTGGGAGGGACTTGCACTCGAGCATCCGGAACACGCCCTTGTCAGGGTCAAGCCTGCCGACATAGCAGGCGAACTTTGCCGCCCTGTAGCCTGCTTTTGCATGGAATTTCCCGAGGTCAACGCCATTTGGGATGAAATATATCTCTTTCCCCGTCTCGCGCCTAAGGATTGGCATGACATTTGTGGACACGGAAATGATTTTCTTGGCCTTCAGGAAAATCAGCGGGGCCATGAGATATCTGTAAACGTAATAGAACGCCCTGCGCGCCCCGTGGATGTGCGGATAGCCGTGGATTGTCCAGACCAATGGCTTATTTTTCAGAATTGACAGGATTGCCCCGAAAAATGAATGGAAATTGCCATAGCCGTGGATGTGGATTATGTCAAAATCCGATGACATTGCCTTGAAAAATTCGGATATGGGCAATTTAAGTGATGAGAAAAGCGGAAGGGATATGCTGCCCCCTGAAATTACAGACGCCTCAATGTCTTTAGGCAATTTGCCATCTACTTGTAAATTGGATGGATTCTGACCCATTGGCAATTTACAAGCCTGACAATTTTTATCAAAATTGCCAATGAGGCTTTTTATGTGCAGGGAAATGCCATTTTTTTCCCCGTATGTGTGCACAAAGAACAGGACTTTCATAAAAAAACCGAAAATTCCTAAATCTCCTTTTTTATTTGCTTCAACAAAGGAAGGATAGCAGGCAAGGATTCTTTGGCTGTCCTCCAAATAAGCCTATAATCGACACCTGAATAAGCATGGATAAGCCTGTCCCTCATGCCAACCATGTTTTTCCAGGGTACTAAAGGGTATTTGGAGCGGACGATTTCCGGCACGTTTCTTGCGGCTTCACCTGCGATTTCAAATTTCCTTACAACAGCGCTTTTTGTCCTGTCATCTGAATTGAAATCATCAAAATCAAGGCCAAATAGAAAGGATTCGATTCCCTCAAAAGCCAGAATGATATCCTCGATGAGAATTTTGGTATCCTTCATGCAATTACCGCATCAGAGAGGATTTTTTTCTTGAGCATAGGATGGATGGATGTAGAAGTGACAATGTCGATTTTCCTCTTGCATTTTTTTTCCAGGTAGTCGCCAAGCTCGACCAAATCAAAATAATTGGCAGAACTTGAGAAATCCACAAGAATGTCTATGTCGCTTTTGCCTGTTTCCTTGCCGCTTGCAAAGCTGCCAAAAACCCCTATTTTCTTTACCTTGAACCTAGACTTGAGAAGCTGCTTGTCAGAGCGCAGCATTCCAATAATGTCATTTAGCCTTGCCATGCATTGAAGAATCGCAATTGACCTTAATAATGATTATGAGCAGAAAAAGGGACTATTAAAGGTGTACGCTATACCGTAAGCCCAATACATATGGCAAATTATAAAGTGAAATCTACACTTTGCAATCAGTTTACGACGCACGATACTAAATAATATACTAAACCGCGTCAGTTTGCAATTCTGAACGTACTAACTCGTCCTCGTCCACTTTTTTGGATAATGCCCAAGTGAACCAAGTGCGCAAAATCCCCTACTGTCGCTGTTATAGATACATTATATTTTTTTGCGACGTCAGTTGGCTTTAGCGGCTTGCCTGCCTGTATAGTTGCAAGTATGAATTTCTGCCGCTCGTTAAGCTTTTGTCCCTGCATGCTCAAGCGCACAGAAAACATTGAATCCATAGTAAATTGCGGATCTTTTAGACCGTTTTGGCGCATTGCTTCGTAAATTTTGACCGTGCCGGAGCCCCATGTTTCGATGTATTTACAAAGATAGAATACCTTAGCTATGTTAGGATTCTTGATCACTGATGAATGGTACCTAGCCAAATCCGCTATGGTCAAACCCTCCAACCGTCCGGGATTCTTTATCACAATATAATCCGAGCCGATGGAAACGTAAACAAAGGATGGAAAAAAATAATCACGGTGAGCCACTGCATTGACCAGCGCTTCTCGGATTGCACGTTCTGGTATTCTTGGTGTCTCAACACGCTGCAAGCCTTCCACATGAATCTCCTTTGGGATTTTTGCCATGATGAACTGCATTGCCTGCTCGACTGACTGGATTAAGTTGCCATTGAAATCCTGCATATCCTGGAAATCCATACCTGGGGAAACAACCGCGCAGCGGATACCCCATACAGGAAAGAATGCAGAAGGATTCTTGGCAAAGAGCATAACACCTGCATTTTTTATTTCCGGACCATCCATTAAACCCAATTTGGAAAGAAACTCGTCTGCTTTAGTGGAGGGAGCCGAGAGGCGGCCTGCCGTGACAGCCATAGACGCAAATTTCTGTATGGCGCCCTCGTCCAAATCTTCTAATCGCGCTCCCTGGCAGGGCACGTCATCAAAAAAGACGGTCTTATTCATGAAGAGGCTGCGAAGCTCTTCAGGGTCGCAGACTTTAAGTGTGGTCTTGTTCACCCGCTTATATGCTAAACCATTATAAAACACTGGCTTTCGCTTTGCTGGATGGACGGTAATTACAAGAAGCTCGACAGAACCGCTCTTCTCAAACTCAGTATGGAATATAACAGCAGGCGAGGTCTCATTGTGAATTTTTTGGGTGAATTGTTCCAGTTTATTCTTGCCAATGGTAGTTCCGATAACCTTTCCAGCATCCGTGATGCCAACATAAATTTTGCCCCCTGAACTATTGGCAAAAGCCACCATAGTCTGGGCAATGGCATCCTCGTTAAGGGTCTCTTTAAACTCAATCGCCTGGTCTTCGTGAATGTCTTTTTGCATGCTATTTTTAAGTCAACGCAAGTTTATAATACTAATTAATGGTAAATATTATAGATTGTTTAGTATTGTTTAGTATTACTTTGAATAGGGCAAATCTGCCTAAAATCACAATTGATTTAATTATTATAAACTAAAGAAAAATACGCAAGGCAAGTGCTATACCGTAAGCCCTTAAATAGGAGAAAAACAGTTTGATTGGCGGCTCAGTGAAAAAATGCCAAAACAATGCCAAGCCTGTCTTTGCAGGTGCCCTATGCCAAGCCTTTTTTCACAAGCCCTGCCTCGACATATTCGCACAGGTAATGCGCTAAGAATATGTGCATTTCCTGTATCCTTGGCGTGGACTCGCTTGGGATTTTCAACGAGACAGTTGCAAGCGAATCAAGTTTGCATGGCTTTTTCCCAACTAGTGCTATTGTGAATGCGCCTTTTTCTTTTGCATATTCAAATGCCTTGACTATATTTGCTGAATTGCCGCTTGTTGATATGCCAAGAACCACATCGTTTGGCGCAAGCCAGCCCTCAAGTTGCCTTTTGAATACCAGGTCATAGCCATAGTCATTCCCTATGGCTGTCAGGTTTGACGTATTGGTCGTGAGCGCAATTGCCGGCTTTGGCTTTCTCTCAAGCATGTACCTGCCTAGGAACTCCGCCGCTATGTGCTGAGCGTCGGCTGCTGAGCCGCCATTTCCCATAAGAATGAGCTTTCCGCCCTTTTCATATGCTGAAAGGATTGCGTCCGCGCATTGCTGAACCTGCGCCAGGAGTTTCTTGTCCCCCTGCAATGCATGCGCGACCTCGATGTGCTCTGAAATGCGCTTTTCAATAAGTTTTGTTTCCATGTCAATCAAGCCTTGGCAGCGATACCATGACGCGTGCAACATTCATTTCTTGGCATCTTTCCACTTAAGAATGCTACATTCACTTCTAACCAGATAAGAAGTGGACTTGAAATAAACGTTGCATGCGTATGTGAATATCTGCCGCTAGTTCGTTCTCCAGGATACCATTCCCTCAAAATCAAAATCAAAATTGACGAATTTCGCGCCTTTTTGCGCCAGGGCGTTCATGATGCGCTTGCGGTCCGCCATGTCACAGACCACGTAGAGGAATCCGCCGCCGCCTGCGCCTGAGAGTTTTCCGCCATAGGCTCCGGCTTTCTTCGCAGTTTCATACAATGCGTCGAATTCCGGGAATGTAACGCCAGGG
>JAKALW010000094.1 GCA_021823945.1 Microcaldota archaeon | reverse complement strand
TCTTGTGTATCCGCAAGACACTTACCGAGGGACTATTACGCGGGCTAATCACAGGTCTTGGGGCTGCAACCGCGGATTTGCTGTACGGTTGTGTCGCAGCATTCGGGATTAAGATTATTTCAAATACGATTGTTACTCAGGGAATGTGGGTACGACTCGTTGGAGGAGCGCTTATTATCGGCCTGGGTGTAAGAACATTTCGCGCTCGCCATGTTGAACCGAATATTTTTCTCAGCAGCGGCAGATTTTTAAAATCCGCACACAACTCCGTCTGCTGACGTATTTTTTCGCCCAAAAAATTGGAAATTGCCGGGTTTTGCGCTTGCAAGCGCCGCGGCTGTTGGCATGTAAAACACCGCGTTCGCGGCGCTCCTCTTTGCGGAAATACCCCTGAAACAAAAAACCTGCGCGCCTACAGGAATGATTTTCCATCCAGGCCAGAAAGAGGCGCGGTTTTCTGCTCGCCGGTCTTGAGGTTCTTGATAGCCACTGACTGCGACTGTTGTTCCTTGTCGCCCACAATCGCGACAAACCCGAATCCGGCCTTTGGCGCGTATTCAAGCTGCTTTTGGAATTTGCGCCCCATGAGGTCTGTCGCCGCGGCAAGCCCGAGTTTTCTGATGATTGCCGCGACCTTTATCGCATAAGCGGAATTGGCATCTGACATGTTGGCGACAAAGACTTTTTTCATGTCCTGGCTTTCAAGGAATTTCGGCTTGACTTCTCCCGACTCAATGAGCGCGAATATCCTCTCGAATCCAAGCGATATTCCCACCGCGGGGTTTGGCTTGCCATAAGTGCCAATCAGGCTGTCATACCTGCCGCCGCCCGAGACAGAGCCTATCTTGTCGGACGCGGAAATCTCGAACACCGCGCCAGTGTAATAGTCAAGCCCGCGCACAAGCGACATGTCAAGCACCGGTTCAATTCCAAAGCCCTTGCATGCGTCGAGTATCTGCCTGAGATTTTTGATGCCTTCAAGCCCGTTCTTTTCGCAGTAGTCAATTACTGCCTTGTTGCCTTTCAGGGAAATGAATTTCACTATCTCGCTGGCAGCCTTTTCGTTTCCTATCTCGCCTATGAGCATTTTCCCGATGTCGTCAATCGCGACTTTCCCAATCTTGTCCATTATGCGCATTGCTGCGCGCTTTTTCGCCCCGTCCGCAATGCCGGCGCTTGCCAAAAAGGAGTCTATGAGAAGGCGCGAATTGAGCCTTATTTCAAATTTGTCAAACCCTATTGCCGACAGGCAGTCTGAGGCGCATGCCATGAGTTCAGCCTCGCACACGGGCGAGGTTGAGCCAACAATGTCAATATCTGCCTGGATGAACTCGCGAAGCCTGCCTTTTTGCGGCTCCTCGCGCCTCCAGACCTTGGCGACAGCGTACCTTTTGAAGGGCGGCGTGATTTGCGTGCCTGCCGCGAACCTCGACATGGGGACGGTCAGGTCAAAGCGCAGGCCAAGCCCCGAATCCTGTATCTTGAATATCTGCCCCTCAATTTCGTCCCCGCCTTTTTTCGACAATGTCTCAAGGTTCTCGATTGCGGGCGTGTCAAGCGGAGAAAAGCCGTATTGCCTGTATTTTGATGTTATGGCTTCAAGCAGCCTCTCGCGCATCTCCATCTGCGCGCCGGAATAGTCGCGCATGCCCTTTGGAGTTGAATATCCCAAGCCATATCACCATTATCGTATTTTCAAATGCCAGCCAAATTCCCATGCAAGCCATTCCTTGCTGGCTGCATACGCCATGCCGGAAAACTCATGCCGCAAGGCATGCTCTATCAATTGCGAGGAGATTAAATCATTTCGCAAGCGTGTCCTCAATCCATTTTTTCACTGCTTCCTTTGGCGCTGCGCCAGTCTTTTGCCCCGCAGCCTTGCCGTCCTTGAAAATTATGACTGTGGGTATGCTCATGATGCCGAATTCCGAGGCAATCTCGCCCTCGTCGTCCACATTGACCTTCGCGAACTTGAGCTTGCCTGCCATCTCCTCTGAAAGCTGCTCAATCACCGGACCGAGCATCCTGCACGGGCCGCACCACGGCGCCCAGAAATCGACAAGCACGTAGCCTTTGGATATTTCCTGCTTGAAATTTGCGGATTTCAATTCTGCTACCATAAAAAACACCTCTAAACCGTAATGCAGGCTGAATATGGCAAAACAATATTTATAACCATGAGCAGGCATGGGCGTCAAAACAGCCCGCGCGCGCCGGGGAAACAACAAAAAAAAAGAAAATCAATTTTTTCGAAGAGCGCCCCTTCGCTGATGCGAAGGACCACGGACTACAAGCATTATCGTAAACGATAATGGTGCCCCAAATCGCCACGGCGATTTGAGGGAAGTCCGTGGTTTGGGGCGCTCATTCGAAAAAAAATCTCGTAACACACAAAATGCCGCTGGCATTTTGGTGCCCCAAATCGCTGTGGCGATTTGTGCGAGTCGGTCGGCAATTCACCCTCACCCTGAAGGGCGGGGTCCTCTTGCCGACTTTACGACAGGGAAACTGAAAAGAAAAAAAAGGAAAGGGGAAAGGTGCGGGCGTGTCAAAGCACGCCATAATACCTTTCCTTTTCCCATGGCGTTACTTGCGTCCTGTATCCGTCCCAGTCCTTTTTGAAGACTGTGAGGAGCCTTTCGGACACGTGCTCGCCAAGCGCGCTCCTGATCACCTTGTCAGCAGCGAAATCTGAGGCGGCCTCCTCAAGCGAGCCGGGGAGGTTCTTTATCCCGAGGTTCTTGCGCTTCTCCTCCTCGTATCCGTATACCCTCTCCTCGACTGCGTTTGGAGGCTCAAGCTTGCGCTCAATCCCGTCCAGGCCGGCCGCGAGCATTGCTGCAAACGCGAGGTATGGGTTGCACGACGGGTCTGGGAACCTGCACTCAATCCTCGTGCCTTTCTCCTTGCCTATGAGGTTCCTTGGAATCCTTATGAGCGCCGAGCGGTTTATCCTGCCCCAGCACACGTATACTGGCGCCTCATATCCGGGCACAAGCCTCTTGTAGGAGTTCACCGTCGGGTTGGTTATGGCGGCTATCCCGCGCGCGTGCTCGATTATGCCTGCCATGAAATGCTTTGCAGTCGGGGAAAGCCAGTACGGGTCCGAGCCGTCGTAAAACATGTTTTTCGAGCCCTGCCAGAGCGACTGGTGCACGTGCATGCCAGAGCCGTTTATGCCATAGACGGGCTTTGGCATGAATGACGCGTAAAGCCCGTATTTTTTCGAGAGAGTCTTGACTGTGGTCTTGTACGTGAGGACAGCGTCTGCAATGGGAAGCGCGTTGCCGTACGTGAAGTCTATCTCGTGCTGGCCCTGCGCTACCTCGTGGTGGGATTTCTCGATTTTCATGCCCATCTTTTCGAGCGCGGGCACGATTTCCTGCCTCAGCTCCACAGCCTCGTCGCGCGTTGCCAGGTCGAAATAGCCAGCGTGGTCGTGGACCTGCGCCGCTGAGCCTGTTTCGCCGCCGTTCCCGGTCTTGAAAAGGAAGAATTCAAGCTCGGGCCCTACTTTGTACTCAAAGCCCATTTTGGCCGCCTTTTCCACCTGGCGCTTCAAAACCCTTCTCGGGTCGCCTTCAAACGGCGTTTTCTCGTCCACGTAAACGTCGCATATTATCCTTGCCGTCTTGTTGCCCGTCCAGGGCATCGGCGCCCATGTCGCGCTGTCCGGGACCAGGAACATGTCGGACTCGGCAATCCTCGCAAAGCCCTCGATTGACGAGCCGTCGAACCACGTGCCGTCGTTTAGAGTGTCCTCGAGCCTCTCAACAGTGATTTCGCACATTTTCGGCATGCCTGTCAGGTCCACGAACTCCAAGTCGACAAACTGCACGCCCTTGTCCCTCGCGTCAGAGACTATCCTTTCTATCTCGCTTTTTGGCACTTTCCCAAGCATAAAAAAACCTCCGCTCCCAATGGGTTGTGGGTTTGGGTTTTGGCATATATATAAATAACTTGAAAAAAAGTGCGCATTTGAACAATATGATATAAAATTATCCGTTCAAATAACTGATGTAAATTCTCAAAAACCCTTAAAAGGTGCACAAATGACCGACAAAATCGACGATGAGATTATACAGGCGCTCTGCCAGAACTGCAGGATGTCCTCAAGGCAGCTCGCGCGCAAGCTTGACATACACCCAGCCACCCTGATTTCGCGCATTGGAAGGCTCGAAAAATCAGGGGTCATAAAGGGCTACGGCGCAAAACTCGACCTGTCGGCCCTGGGCTACGTGTTCCTCGGAATTGTCCAGGTGAAAATAGCAAAGGGCAAGCTCATAGATACGCAGGAGAAGATAAGCAGGGTCAGGGGCGTTGTTGCGGTTTACGACGTGACTGGCGAATACGACAGCGTCGCCATAATCGCGGCAAAGTCCAGGGAGAAGTTCTCGGACCTCATAAAATCCTTCTCGCAAATCCCATTTGTCGAGCACACCAACACGCAGGTCATACTCAACATTGTAAAGGAAAGCCACGACTTCGAGGCCGTTTAGGCACTGCGTTCTTTTTTGCGCCTTCCTTCTTCCTGCCGCTTTGACAGGCAGACTCGCCTTCGCGCCTTCTTGATTGCAGCCCGCAAACAAAAAATGCCCGTTTTTGCCCGAAAATCGGCCAATTTGCCGATATATTGATTTTTAGCGCGGGTCAAAAAGTTTAAATACCCTTAATGTTGCAATTATTGTATATTTGTGTTGTTTTTTGGCGCTTGCGGTTTTCCAAAAACGCGCGCCGGAATTACGGCGCTTATGCAGGGAAATCATGACATTCAACCTGATTGGGGGCGATAACGCGTCCTCCAAACACAGCAATATCCTTGACGGAATATCATCAGCCCCAGCACAGTCAGGCGGCGGGATTAGGAGGAAAGGAACGCGCTTTTTCGAGCTTGAAGTTCTCGCGGAAAAGACCGTAAAATCAAACCGCCTTGCTTTCCTGCTTGAGAAAAACGACAGTCCAAAACACCTCAGTAAACTCCTGCTTGACAGCCTCCATGACGAATGGGAGTTTAAAAAGCGCAGCAAGAACGAGGACAACAACGAGATTGCAGAGGCAAAGGGCAGGGAAATCGTCAACCGAATCTTCAATTTCCTGGAAGAATATTACCGCAGCCAATACAGGCGCGACGGCGTTACTCCAGCCGTGTGCCATTCTCTTTCAGTCGGGCTTGGGATTTCCCGCCTCGGCTGCAGGTTCGAAACAGTCCTGACTGCGCTGTTGCACGACGTCATCGAAGACAAGCTCATGGTAATGAAACAGAAGGATTTCGAAGAGCTGCTTGGCGGCAAGCTCGGCAAGAAAGTCTACGGTAACGTGAAGCTGCTCACGCGCAACAAGAGCATGAGTTACGACACCTACATGA
>JAKALW010000093.1 GCA_021823945.1 Microcaldota archaeon | reverse complement strand
AGTTGGCGACGTGGATTTGGAAACCACAAGGGATTATGTGCAGGCTCAAGACGGTCAAAGGACTCTTAGAGACTTCTAAGTCAATGGGATACCCCGGACTTTAGTCCGGGGAGGAGGTCATTTTTCCATTCCTTTCTAGCCAGGGCTTTGCATATTAGCCCAAGCTATGCCCCAAGTCCAAGCCGCGCTTTAGCCAGCGCCAATGCTCTAGGATTGCCTTGCCCTGACTTTTGACATGCCAATGGGCGGAGCCGGAAAACAAGTCTAAATCGCGCTGCCACTTTCCATTAGTTGGCGGCAATCCAAGAAGGCGTTCATGGAATTTCAGCAGAATAAGGCTATATCTTAATCGAAGGCTTCTTCCTGAATCAGCGCGGCGCATTATACGCCCGCAATGCCATTAAGAACAATGCCAAGGGCGAACCTTATGCCGAAAAGGAGCGCGAGCCCGATTATGACAAGTATTGGGAAATACTTTATGCCGTCAACGCGCCTGCCGGAGCCCATGATGCCCACTGCCATGCAGCCGAAAAGCACAGTGATGATTATTGCCGCGGCTGCGAACATGGTCACGCCGTCGCTTGTGAGAAGGAGCTTGCCTTTGAATATGCTAACGCCCCCTGAAAGCCCCTGGGCGCCGCTGTCGATGCTGATTTTGCCCCTTATCCTAATCATTATGTCCACAAGGAATGTAGCTACGCCGTACAGAAGCGGCGCGCCGAAAGTTATTGCGGCTATGATGAAAAGCTCATAGTTGAGTATTACAGAATTGACCTCTTTTTTCACAGACCTGAACTTGCGAATGTCAAGCGCGGTCTTTTCGAGAAGCTCCGACATGTCGCCGCCGGAATGCATGCCTTCGACAATCTGGGTTATCGTCTTTTCAAGTATGTTGGACTGGATGTTCTCGCGCATGCCGAGCATGACCTGGTCCAAAGGCATGCCGGTTATGCTCCTTTTCCCAGCCTTGTTTATAGCCTCTGTGAGCGGGCCGAACTCGTCCCTCGCCGAGACAATGAGCGCCTTGTCGGGCGTCAGCCCCGACCTTATGTTGCTTGCGACCATTGAGAGGAAATCGGGGAGCACCTCCTCAATCTTGGAAGCCCTGCTTGACGCGCCGAGCACAAGCTGAATGTAAAACACCAGGTGTATCCCCGCGAAGACGCCAATAGCCGCGGCGGCTGCCAGGTACGGCTGCGCCGCGAAATACAGCGCTGCGAGCAGGCTTGCCAAAAGCGAGCCGAAAATGAGCTTGTACGGGAAATCCTTGTCTTCCCTGTCGTTGTATTTCAGCAGCTCGCGCCAGTACCTGTTATACCTGTCAAGTGCCGCAAAGGCGGGGTTTGTTGCCATCTAAATCGAAACCGCCGGCCTCCTGCTTTCAATCAGGCCAATGAACAGGTATTGTATGAAAATCATGGCTAAGAGTATGCCGCCAAGGACTGTGTCGGTAATGGGCAGGTCGACAAACGAGGATATGACCATGATGAAAATCAGGCTTATTGTCGGGACTATGATACAGACCATGAGGTAAAGTATGGCGAGGGTGTTGAGCTGGGCGCCATAGTTCCTCACCTCAATTCTCTGCTCGTCCGAGAGGAATTCCACTATTTCCGACAGCACGGGGCCAATGTCGGTCCCGGCCTTGACGCCGTTTGCCATCTGCCACAATATCCTGCTATAATAATATGAGGGCGTCCTTGTCGCCGAGTCCTCAAGCGCTTCGGCGAGGTTTACCCCCCCCTGCACCTGCGTAACGACCTTGTCGAATTCCTGCGATACCGCGCCATACCCGTGCGACGCCGACACCAATGACTCGAAAAGCGGCACGCCCGCGGTCACCTGCACCCTAAGGTGCCTCGCCGCGAAAAGAAGCTCCCTGTCTATCTCTATGATGCGCTTGTTGGCAAGCCATTTCGGATACACAATTGAGAACGCGAACACCGCGCCGGCAATCCCCGCGCCGCACACACCCGCCACGAATATGTCGTTTTTTATCCCAAGCTTGTGGAGCACGGCGAACGCCAGGGCCGAAAGGAAAACGAAATACACCGCGGCATTGAAAACGCAAAGCGTGAGGTACTCTTTCGCCGACATGTCCGAGTCTATCTTTGACAGGTCCTTGGCAACCGACTTGATGCTTTTGGCAAGCGCTGAGCCTATGGATATGAAGGGGCGCGACATCGCCTTGGCGGCGCGCGGCGGTATCATCTGGAATGGCACTTTCATGGGCTCACTTGTACCCTATTTTTTTCATCAGCTCATCATGGCTCTCGTAGAAGTCCAGGACAGTGCGCCCTACAGCGTCGACGTCGTTTATCTTCTTCGCGGCGAGATAGGACAGGACCGCCGCCCTCTCCCTGATTGTCATCTTGATTTCCTCGTCGTCCATCCTGGTGTACGTGCGCAGGGTGTCAATCATCCTGACGCTCGGATTCTGCTGCTCTATCTTGTCGCGCGAGGATCTCCATTTGTATACGATATTCGCCCTGACGCTCCCGCCTTTTTCCGACGGTATGAGCTCGCCAATCTCGAAAACGCGCCTTATGCCGCTTCTCCTGTCCCTGTACATCGAGAGGACGAAATGCAATGACTCCAGGACGACTTCCGGCAATTCTATTGGGGGGCTCACAAGCCTTTTGAACGTCTCAAACACTGTTTCAGCGTGCATTGTCGCGTAGACCGAGTGCCCCGTGTGCATTGCCTCGAAAAGCACTTCCGCCTCCTCCGCGCGCCGGACTTCGCCGACAATTATCCTGTCCGGCCTCATGCGCAGGGAATTGACCATCAGGTCGAGCATGGTGACGTCGCCTTTGCCTTCCCTGCCTCCCTGCCTGACCACCATAGGCACCCATTGTAGGTAGGACGGCAGGACAATTTCGCGCGTCTGCTCGATTGATATCACGCGCTGGTTTTGCGGCAGGAACGCGCACAGGACATTGAGCATGGACGTCTTTCCCGCGCCCGTCCCGCCCGACACCACCATGTTCATCTCGTATTGCATCGCGAGCCATATGAACGCCGCGACCTCCTCTGAAATCGTCTTTGAAAGTATGAGGTCGGTGATTGTCCAGGGCTTTCTTGCGAATTTCCTTATTGTAATCGTGTTCCCAAACATGGATATCGGCGAAAGCGTCGCATTGACGCGGTCGCCTGTCGCCAGATACGCGTCAAGGAGGGGGTCCTGCGCGGTGATTTGGCGCCCGACGCGCCTGCCTATGAGGCTTGAATAATCCCAAATCTTTGATTCCGTGGCAATCTTTACCGAACTTTTGCACCATCCGTATTTCTTGTGGTATACCCAGACTGGCTCGCGGGCTGAGTTGACGCAGATTTCCTCAAGCATGTCGTCGCGGAGGAGATATTCCAGGTCGCCAAGGCCAAGAAGGTCCTGGACCATGAGCCCGGCGAGCTCCTCGGCTTTTTGCTGCGCGAGGTTCGGTATCCTCTCATTGACCAGCTTCACTGCAAGGTCCAAAAACTTTTTCTTCAGGTCTGCCATGAGCTTGATGTCAAGGACCTCGGCCGATGTGAGCCTTATCTGCCTCAGCATGTCGCCCTTGATTGTTTCAAGGTATGCGGCAGTTGCAATGTCGGGCTTTGGCGCCTTGACAGTGTATGCGGGCACGCTGCCAATCTCCTTGGCGATGCTTATGCCCACTTCCACCCCGTCTGCCTTGATTTTGTAGTTTTCAAGTTCTTTTGCGGCCATGCGCCAAAACACCCACTGGATTTTTTCATGCCTGGATTTTTTTCAGTGTCATTTCCCCTAACAGGCTGTATTCGATTTTCAGCAATCCGTGCTTTTCAAGGCTTTCCGCGTATTCCTCCACTTCCTCTACCGGAATCTTGAATTCGCGCGCAAGCGCTATTGCCTTGGCCGAGCCGTTTTTCTGGACGAATTGGAGTATGCTGTCTATGGCTGTGGGGCTCGCCCCCGCCTCGTCTGGCTTGCAGACCTCGTCTATCGCCGCCTCCTTGTCGCCTGCCGAGATTGTCTTGAGCATGTTGCGCTTGAGGTCGGCCGACAGGACCACGCCTACAAGGTTGCCCTTCCCGTCAACAACGGGTATTGAATCGGGATTCTTATGTGTTATGAAAAGCAGTGCCGATGTGAGGTCCATGCCCTCCTTGAGGTACAATGTGCGCTGAGTCATGTGCTTCTTGACAGGCTCCTCCCTGATTTTCTCGGGCTTTGCCTGGGTAATTTTCCCAAACATGTCGCGCTGGACAAGCGCCCCCGCTATGTCAGAGACCGAGAACACGCCGACAAGTTTCCCTGCCCTTGTGACCGGGGCCTCGCGCTGCTTCTTGCGGAGGAGCTTGACAGCCGCGTGGTTGAACTTGTCGTTCGCGTCAAAGCTCAGGTATTTTTTGCGCATCAGTTCGGAAATTTTCATGCGATTACCTAACAAATCCTCGCAGGCGAGGATTTTGTTGCCCTCCCCGCCGAAGAAGTTATATTTTCGTGGGTCTGCGCGTACACAGGTGAAGCCATCTCAATCATTGCTTTTAAATTCACTGCGTTGGAGTGGTATATCTCGCATGAAGATGGTGAAAAGAACCTGACATAGCCGACTGTCGCCCCGCCCTGGGTTATGTTTATCCTGCTTTCAGCGCCGCGCTCGACAAATCCTGTAATTGTCTTATACAGCGTATAGCTCGCGTCCATCACCTTCACCGTGACGTTGATTCCCGTGGCATTGCTTGAAGCGTTTGACAGGGCGGCCCAATCCGCCGAGTCGGCCATGCCCGCCGGGAACGTCAGCGTGATGTTGTACGACATGACCTGGTCTCCCTGGGCGCTTGCGTTGTTTTGGAAAAGCACTGTTGTCCCAGTGTGCGAGATTTCCATGCCCTGCGGGGCAATCATGTAGCTCCCGTTCGCGAGGCCTGTGAGGTTCGCGGACACATTGGCGTTCAGGTATTCGCCATAGAACTCTTCCATGTTCGCCAGGTCGGAGGCGAACGTGACGCCGATTGGCAGGGATTCGGATATTGCGATTGTTGAGTTCTGGCACGTGACATTTGACCATGAGGACATTATCTTTATCGCCTGGCTTTGCGCGTCCGCGTGCGCACGCGAGGCGAAGTCTATGTCCATGATTGAAGTGGCTGTCCTCCTAGCCCTGGACGTCACGTCTGCGATTCCAGACGCAAGCGCTATGAGGACTGACGCCAGGAGCAAAGCTGACAACGCGAAGAATATGCCTTTTTTCACGCCCGCGCCTGGGGCTTTCGGTCTCATCCCTGCCATGTGTACATCCTTGCCACTGAATAATTGCTCGCCCTGCCGTTTTTCATCGCCACAAAGCCGTATTCCACGTAGAACACGCTTGTGTTCTGGGGCACAGGGTCCCCGCAGACCGAGCTTGACATGAACGCGAAGCCGGAGGTGTCCTTGTAATACGTGTCAATCTGCAGGCCCGCCCTGTT
>JAKALW010000092.1 GCA_021823945.1 Microcaldota archaeon | reverse complement strand
AGACGGTCAAAGGACTCTTAGAGACTTCTAAGTCAATGGGATACCCCGGACTTTAGTCCGGGGAGGAGGTCATTTCTGGTATTTTCTGATGGGGGTGAAAGCCTCAGGGGGAGCTAGTGTTTTGCTAGTGCCCCATATGGCACTGGTGTTTAGCGGTTGGGAGGTGAACACCTTCGAGAAGTCCAACAGGACTTCGAGAGACTTGACCCGCAGGTCAAGTAGATAGGGGGATCTGGTGCGCAGTTGGTTCCCCCTATGGTTATGGGCCCGCGGAGAATCGGACTCCGAATCTCTAGTGTGTGAGACTAGCGTCTTACCATTCGACTACAGGCCCGCAAAAAGTATCTTGTGCAGTGTCTTTTTTATTTTCCCAAATGAATTTATAAGTGTTTCAATCAAGATATTGCCATTACAAATTGCCGGGTGGATGCTTGGAAACCAAAAAAATCTCGATTTTGCTGTCAATCCTGTTTTTTTCAGCCCTGTTTTTAGCGGGCTGCACAAAGCCGGGCACAAACCCAGTCCCGCCCGCTAACAATTCCTCACCCATATTCACCGCCCCAAGCGAGACTGTCAATGGCACGCGCATACCTGTTTTCAAGGCGACAGTCCATGAAATGCCATATGACAGGTACCATCAATTGTATTATTACAAGCATGGTGGCATTGAAATTGCGTTCGGCACGTTGAATATATCCGGCTCCGGCTATCAGGCATACATATTCTATTACCCAAACGCGTCGTATCTTTTCAACCCCGCGCCGCCAGGAAAAGCCCTGTCATACCCTGCCGGCTCGACAATCTACGGGTTCAACACGCCAGGCAACGCGCAAAACGTGTCGGAAAGGTTCCCGGACGGCATGCCCAGGCATTATTTTGTCAATGGCACAGCAGGCGCCCTCTCGGAAATAACCCTTGAGGAGTCGGTTGTGAACGCTAATGACTATCCCTTCATATCCGGCCTGCCTCCAGGCGTCCAAATTACTCCAATTGACGATTTTGAGGTCAATGTCAAGACAGGCTAACTAAAACCGCAATGGCATGGGCAAAACAAATGGGGCTCTGCCAAGCAAATCAAAACCGTGAAGTGCGCGCGCGTTTGTTTTGTTATTTGAACGCGTTATAATATTTATATCTATATAGATATTTTCCTCGTTGAAACGTGTCAGATATGTTTTTATATATTCACTAGGAAAAATGATACATCTAATTCATTCGACGCAAGGGATAGCAAATGGACCACAAAATGCATATTACCCCAGATGACTTTACCGAGAAAATCTCAAGCATCAAGGATGCCGAGACCGAGGCCGCAAAGATAATAGCCCAGTCTAACGAGACTGCGGCATCCACCCTTTCCCAGGCGCGCGCGAGGTCTGCCAAGATAGCGTCCGAAACAACTGACCTGGCCGCCGCGGCAAAGGACAAGGCAATCCAGGCTGTCAGGAAAAAAATCGACGCCCAGGTAGAAAAGGTACTCTCTGAAGCCAAACACGAATCCAAGAAGTTCCAGGGCGCCAAGCTTCCGGCCGCAAAGTCGAAAAAGCTCGCGCTTCTTGTTCTTGAGGGCTAGATAACATGTTCTAGCCGGCTCCAATGCAATACGTTAGGGTAATCGGTCTCAAAGAGGACGCCAATGCCGTCCTTGACGAGCTGCAGAACCTTGGCGCTGTTGAGATTTCCAAACCAGCATACGACGGGCTTGAGACCGGCAGGCCGCTTGAAATTTCAGACGAGGTTCTCTCCCAGCTCACGCGCATCAGGGGCATGAAGAACTCGCTTGTGCCATTCGAGTTCAAGGCCCGCGAATCCCTCGACGCCCGGACAGCTGTCGCCGAAGCCAAGAAAATCACCATAGACTCGGACCTGATAGCGCTAAATGACAGGCTTGAAAAGGCGAAAAAGCGCGAGGAGGAAATCAAGGAGGAACTTGCCGGGCTTGAGGCAATCCGGCCTCTCCACATTGACTATTCCAAGCTTGATTTTTCCGTCCTTGACTTCCGGCTTGGGAAGGTAAGGGCTGAAAACCTTGCCAGGCTCATATCATATGTTTCCCGCTCTACCACTTCTTTTGAACACATTTCCGCGCCCGCTGGGGCGTATTCCCTTGTCCTGTTCGCATTCAAGAAAGGCGAGCATGTCAGCGAATTCCTTGCCAAGGGCGGGTTCGAGGAAATGCCAATTCCCAGGCTCTCGACTACAGTGTCGGACCGCATGGGTGCGCTTGACTCGGAGCTTGCGGCAATAGCCGCGGAAAAGGGCAAGATAGCCACGGAAAAGCTCGAGATTTCAAAGGAATATTGGCCTCGCGTTGCAGTCCTCAACGAGGCATTGAAAATCGAGGCTGAGAAAGCCGAGATGGCGCGAAAGCTTGGCAATACTCTGGCCACGTTCACGCTTGAAGGCTGGGTGGTTGAGAAAAATTTCCACAATATGGAGCGCCACCTCAAGTCAAAGTTCAAGAACATCGCCATATCCAAGGCCGGGACGACAAAACAGCCCCCGACCGAGTTCCAGAACCCCGGGCTGACAAGCCCGTTCCAGTTCCTTGTGGAGTTCATGTCAATCCCAAAGCCAGATGAAATCGAGCCAGCCTCCATCCTTGCATTCACTTTTCCCCTGATTTACGGCATGATTGTCGGCGACGTCATCTACGGCATATTGTCACTTGCGCTCGCTGTCTACATGGTGAAAAAAACAAAGCCGGGCATAATCCACAGTCTCGGGCAGATGCTTGCCATAGCAGCCGTCCCGGCAATACTTTTCGGCTTTTTCTTTGACGAGTGGTTCGGGTTCTCGTTCTCGCATTTCATGGGTTTTTTCGGGCTCCAGTTTTCGGGCACTTTCTTATCGCTTTTAGGCATCGGGCTTGTCATGCACAGGCTTGAGGGGTTGACAACTCTCATAGTGTTCACTATCTTTGTCGGGATATTCCATCTCTCGTTCGGGTTCATCCTGGGCTTCATTAATGAATGGCACCACGACAAGTGGCACGCGTTTGCGAAGCTTGGCTGGATATCCCTCATTGCAAGCGGCGTGGTCCTCATACCCAAGCTCCTGTTCAAGACCGACATGCTTCCCTTCGGCGACTCGTTCGTAGTCGGGGGGATTCTCGGGCTTTTGGGCCTCGCCCTTGTGTACAAGGCAGAGGGCTTCATAGGCCTGTTCGAGATACCGGGCGTGCTTGGCAACATAATGTCATACACGCGCATAGCGGCAGTCGGCCTTGTGGGCGTCATCATCGCGGAGAAAATCATCAATGAGCTTGTTGTGGGCAACATAATGAGCGGCATGACCAATCCCGTACTTTTAGTCGTCATGGGCATTGTGGTCATAGTCCTCCACCTGCTCAACCTCGGCCTGGCAATGTTTGAGAGCCTCATACACGGGGCAAGGCTCAACCTTGTGGAGTTCTACGGCAAGTTCTACAAGGGCGGCGGGCGCAAGTTCGCGCCGTTCGCCGCGGCCAGGCATTTCACGAGGCAGGGCAAACCTGGCAAGGATTTGCCCGGTTAGCAAGTTGCCATGGGGTTATGCGCATGCAATTTACTATTAGGGAAGATGCAATAAGTATCGCGTTAATGTTTTAACAAAAGAGGTGTTACAATATGGCAACAGAAACAGCAGTAGCAACAACGGCGGCAACAGTCGGGTCAACATTCATTGACGCGGCAGCGGCCAAGTACTTGGCGGCAGGCTTTGCAATCGGCATCACGGCGCTTGCAACAGCGTGGGCGCAGGCGACAATCGGCGCGAGCGCCATGGGCGTCATAGCTGAGAAGCCTGAAGAGTCGGGGAAACTCCTCATCTACATCGCCCTGCCCGAAACACTGGTCGTTCTCGGTCTCATAGTTGCGGCACTCATGCTGTTCGTTTAAATCCTGGAAAGGATTCTTGCGAAAAAGCAAAATAGTGCATGCGTTGGGATTGTAACACTGGAGGGGAAAGCGCGCGCTCAGGCGCGCTCCCCCTATCTTTTGCAATGCCCTTCCGGCAAACGATATGTATCAGGTTTATAGCGGGTGGAGCACATGGGTTTGGAGGAGCTTAGGGAAGAGATTATCCAAAAAGCCAGGTCCCAGGCAAGAAAGACGCTTGAGGACGCCGACAGGCAGGCCGATTCGATAATCATTTCCGCAAAGAAGTCGTCAGAGGAGCAAGTCAAGCTTGCTTTTGAGCATGGCGGCCAGGTAGCGCAGGACGAGTCGGCTGAGCGCATAGCGGCGGCCAAGCTCGAGGCGAAGAAGGTCCAGTCTGAAGGCATGGAATACGCCATAGGCGTTGCCATGGACGACGTATGGCGCGATGTGCTCTCGCTCAAGAAGTCCAAGGACTATCCGAAACTCCTCAGGAAGCTCGTCACTGACGGGATAAAGGAGCTTGGCGAGCCGAACCCCACAGTCTACGTGATGCCCGAAGACAAGAAACACCTCTCTGGCGTCAAGGCGGGCATCAGCACATCCAGGCAGGGCTTTTCCGGCGGCGCTATTATAGAGTCGCAAAGCGGACTTGTCAGGGTGGACAACAGTCTTGAATCCATATTCGCGGGCAAGCGCGACATAATCAGGAAGGAAATATACAAGGAGCTTTTCGCATAAGCAATTATGCAAAGCTTGGCAATGGATAATATTCCAAAATAACGTGTGATTTGATGATTGGCCAGAAACTGGAGATAGGCAGGGGCGCGATGAACTCTGCAAAACAGGCTGCGTTCGGCGGCATAGCCGGGGCTCTAATGTACAAGCCCTTGATATACGGCTTTTCAAATGCACGCATACACGGCATGAAATCCCTTCTTATAAGCCAGGGCGCGCTTGAGGAGCTAGTTGAGCTGCCAAGCATAACCTCCATCATATCCTCGCTTGAGCGCACGATATACAAGGAGGATTTGGCTGCCTTGTCGCTTAAATACTCCGGAACCGAGCTTGTCGAGCGCGCGATTGCGAGGAACTACGCGCGCACGTGCAAGAAGGTCCTGCGATTCACGCCTCTTGAAGGCAAGAGCACGGTCGAGGCATACCTGGAATACTGGGATGTCAACAACCTCCGCACAATCCTTGTGGGCAAGGAGCTGAAAAAGCCCCGCGGCGAGATTGAAAGCGCCATAATGCTTGTAGGGCAGATGGGCCCGGTAGAGGCGGCTGCGCTCATCGACGCGCCAAACCTTGAGGACGCGCTTGCTGTCATCAGGACGCACAGGTACGGCACGGTGCTTTGGCAGGTGCGCAGCCAGGGGTTCAAGAGGGTCTTGTCCACGCTTGACAGGCAATACTACGTCAATGTACAGAAGAAGGTCACTTCCGTTGACCCCAAGGCGGTTGGAGTCCTCAGGATGCTCAAGACTGAGCTTGACGGCAAGAACTTCTCCACAATCCTGCGCCTGAAGGTGGCTCAGTATCCCAAGGAGAGGATACTGCCCCAGGTAATTGAGGGCGGCAGGTTCACGTTCAATGAAATAAATGACATGATAGACGCG
>JAKALW010000091.1 GCA_021823945.1 Microcaldota archaeon | reverse complement strand
GTTGGAGGGAACCTGATTTTGCCAAAGCCGACTTTCTCAAGGGTCAGATTCGTCACGTTTGTAATGTCTGCCACTGCCGCGAAATTGGTGGTCGAGCCGCCATAGGTCGTGGTGGCAGGGTTATAGCCTATGCTAAAGCCTGAAATTCCAGTTGTGCTTGCCCCGCCTGTGGTGTTTTGGGCATATGCGTAATACGTGTAGTTGCCGTCTGTGAGGTTTGTGAGTTGGACTGTCAATTCCCAGTATGTGGAATTGACTTTCCTGAAATTGGAAATGTACTCCATCTTTGCTTCCTGGGCGCTCAGGGCGCGCCTGAATATGCGCACATTGTCAATTGTGCCGTTGAACACCCTGCCCAGGTTTTGCGCGTCATAGCCGATTGTCAAATCAATTCCATTGTTTTCATTTTGGCTTGAATATGCGCTTATGCTTGTGTCTGCTGTTTCAACCCCGTTTTCGAAAAGTCTGATATAGCCCTGTCTCTGGTATGAAACGACAATGTGGCGCCATTGGTTGGTGTTTATGTTTGTTGTGCCTGTTGCTCCTATTCCGTATGTCAGCCCAGCGCCCATGTATCCTATTGACTTGTTTTGGTCATTTCCGCTCAATATGCCTCTGATTGACATCATATACCCGTGCCTTGGGTTTGAATAGTTTATTTTGCTAACCACTTCATGGTCCCAGCCGTCAGGCGCATATGACGCGGGCTTTATCCAGGCCTCTAATGTTGCATCCCCAGTGCCGAACTGCATGCTCGCGGAATTCGGCACGTCCACGCCAGCGCCGTCCAGGCCGTTGAGCTGAATTGCACCGCCGTATTTGCCCGGCACGAAGCTCCAGCCGGAATTGAGGACTTTGCCTTGGTTGCCGCTTGGGGAATAGTCAGCTGCCTGTTGTCCCTTGTTCACTATGAAATTGTCAAATGAGGCGTTGATGGCCTGCAGTGAATCGCGGTTTGTCGTATACACTGCGATTTTCATGTCGGCCGTCACGTCTGACGCCGCCCTGCTTGCGTAAAGCGTGAAGGCCGAGCCTGTCCAATAATAGCATGAAATGTTGGTGCCAACCCTTGTCATCCTTAACTTTCCGATAGTTCCTGTTACGCCGCTTGCGCTGCCTGCCGAGGCGCCAATTGTGCCTTCCCAGCTGTCGTAAGACCATGTGCTTGGGTTCCACAGGAAACGGTTGCAGTCAAATGCCTGGCCGGTTGTGGTCCTTTGCCCCTCAAGCGATACCTGCCAGCCTTTGCCGGATGTTGGGGTTCCTGTCCAGCTCGAGACATCAAAATCTACCTGGACGTCAAAATCGCCCCTCAGTATGTAGTTGCTTGTAACTTTGCCATAGCTCCAACCGGCATTCGTTGTGTTGCAGAAAATTCTTCCTGCCTGTTCGTAGCAGTTGGTAATGTCCCATCTTGTGGTGTTTATGGTGCTTTGCGAAAAGTCGTCGTTGGCATTCACGTCGTCGAAATTCCACATCCCCACAAGGTCAGGGCCGTAAAAAGAGTAGTTCGTGCCGTTCCAGTTGAGAGTGAAATTGGCGAGGTTGGATTCGGCTACAAGCACGTCTATGGTGGCGGATGTGTTGGCAATTTTTGTCCCGTTCGCGGGAGTCGGCGAAGGGAAAGAAATCGAGGGTGCTGCAATCGCTGTCCCCAGGAGGAGAGACAGCGCGGCAAGCATAAAAATAGCGGAATTCTTGGAATTCATGTCCAGTTTACCTATTTTATATTTATAAAAGTGGTTGCGGGGCACGGCTTAAACAAAAGCCGGAATGCTTGGGGAAGACACAAATAGGGGAAAAAAGACAGGAGAAGGCCGCTGCGGAAAACGCGCGGAAAAGAAAAAGTCAGGAAAAAGAAGTGAACAAAAAATGGGAAAAAAGGAAAGGATTACTCCCTTGCCTCTTTCTTCTTGCCTGACGTCATTTCCCTAAGCCCTTCAAACAGGTTGATTGGCAGCGGGATGATGACTGTGTTCGACGGTGTCGGCCCAAGCCCGTCAAGGGTCTGGAGCGTCCTTAACTGCAATGCCCCCGGGCTCTTTGCCATGATTTCCGCGGCCTTTGCGAGGTTTACGGACGCCTCCCTGTCGCCTTCGGACTTGATGACATTGGCGCGCTTCTCCCTTTCGGCAGCTGCCTGCCTGGACATGAGCCTCTTCAGGTCGTCGGGGACCTCCACGTCCTGCAATTTCATTGAGGTGACGTTCAGGCCCCAACTTTCAATCTCCTTGTCCACAAGCGTCTTGATTTCGTCGCCGACGTTTTGCCTTTCCGAGAGCACGGAGTCGAGCGTCATCCCGCCAATCACGTCCCTAAGCGCTGTCTGGGAATACTGGCTTATGGCATAGTAATAGTCCTGGACCTTGATGACCGCGGTCTCGGGGTTTTGGACGTTGAAGAAGACCACGCCGTTCACTGACACTGGCACGTTGTCCTTTGTCATGACCCTCTGGCTTGGTATGTCAAGAGTCCTTATCCTCATGTCGACTTTGCGCATTTCCTGGAAAATGGGTATGACAATGGTGATTCCCGGCTCGCGGATTCCGCCAAACTTGCCAAGCGTGAATATGACGCCCTTCTCGTACTGGTAAATCATCTTGATTGAGGCGAACATGAGTATTATGAGCACAATGAGTGCCGGAAACCCGAAAAAGCCGATAAGTGCGAATATCACGTCAATAGCTGCCATTTTGCTCCCCCCTATGATGATTTTGCCTATATGCATATCTGTATCGCGCTTGGATTTTTTTAAAGCACTGCCCCGGGCCGCTTGCGCCTTGCCAGCATTGCCTTTGCTTGAGTGCGGCTTGAAAATCATTTTCACGCCCCCATTGCGGTATCCGGCGATATCTATGGATATACACTCGCCCTGGGCAAGTGCGCGGCGGGCAACAGATACCTTTATATATATCCTAATCCCAAATTATGTTAACAAATGGCAAAACGTGGATAAAATGAAAATTACAACAATCATGGCATTCGCATTTGTTCTTCTCGCAGGCACGAGCTTTGCCCTTGACTCGCTTTTCCTGAATTCCATGTTCTCCAAGACGCCTGACACTATAGTTGTGACAAACGTGCTTGTCAATGCCACGCCCATGTGCATGCAGGGCATTCCGTCGGCATGCGTTTACGCGAACAAGACAGAGGTAATCAACGGCACCAATTCGACTGTGCTTTTCCCGTTTTTCGGAAAGAAAGTGATTGAGCAGGACACTGGCCTGGCACTTGACGACAATGACAAATACACGCTTGCCAATTTCGATACGGAAAACCTCACAATGTGCGGCAGGAATGCAACATCAGTGATGGGCATATACTCGTGCGCAGTCGAGTTCTACAGGCAAAACAAGGATGCGGGCGCGAACTCAAGGACTACCACGAGCGCCTTCAAGATCGCCTTCCTCGCGTCGAACCTTTCAACCTCCCAGAAAGACTCGGATTACTCGCTCATGAAAGTCTACATGTCTGACATGGCCACATACAACGGCCACTCGTTCATTGCATTGAAGAACAAGAACGGCTATTTCGCGCTTGACGCGCCATGGTGCTTTGGCGACGACATGGACAGGTGCGTCGAAGCCACGACACATGGGTTTTATGAGGATTCCAAAGCCCCGTTCTACAAAGGCTACATATACAAGACTGACTTGATATACTAGCCAGCGCTCCCGCCGGACATGGCTCTGCGGAATTGCATATCTTATTCATGCCCATCTCATGCCTTTCGGTCTACCTAATAAGTGTGCCGGTTTCCAATACCTTTTTATAATGCCCTTGTTGAACAATTAAGAACCCTAAATCAAGTTAAAGACTATGATTTATCACATTTGGGCAGGTGTTTTGCATGAAGGTAAATGAGCTTAAGCCGAGCCAGAACGGCACAGTGACTGGCGAAATCACGGCGGTCGAGCCAGCGCGCGAGGTCGTGACAAAGTTTGGCAAGAAAATGAGGGTCGCGAACGCGACATTGAGGGACGACACTGGCGAAATAACCCTCTCGCTCTGGAATGACGACATTGACAAAATCCAGCAGGGCCAGCAGGTGACTGTTGACAACGGGTGGGTTACTGAATTCAAGGGCAACCTCCAGATTTCGACTGGCAAGTTCGGCAAGCTTGTCATCCAGTAAACCCAAGGCCTTTTTTTTCCATTTTTCCCCTATTTTTTCCCAAGTTTTGGATTTCCAACAGCTTCGCATATGCATCGGGCAACTGGCGATTCCGCTTTTTTTCACCATATTTTCCAAACATATTTAAATAAAGTGGTTTAAAGTATATCTATGAGGAAAAGAAACCGGTTTGCAGGAGCCAAGCAGGAATTGGATTCGGGCCTTGAAAGGCTCCAGTCCGTCATATGCCACCTAGAGGTCCATGTGCTTACCGAAGCCCGCAAGAGGCTTGAGATATTATCGGCCATAAGCAACGATGTCCTAAAGTGCAAGCTTGTGGGCAATGGCAACTATAAAATCGAGTTCCAGCTGGACCATATGGATTTCAATTCCATGGAAGTCAAAGATTTCCAGCCTGCCCCAATAGTTTTCTCTAACGACGCGGCGCGCATGAAGGTCAAGGATGGCGTTGTCTATTACGGCGTCAAGTCGTCGCAATCTGCCATGTTCAAGGAAATTCCGCCGCAAGTGCCGGAACGGCATTTCGTTTTTTTCCAGCATGACGTGGAATCCAATTGGCAGTATGTCGCGAAAAGCAATATCGCAGCCTTGCTCGCGGACAACAGCGTCACGGGCCCTGCCCGGCAGGCTTTGCTATCCCTTGAAGATAACACCAGCCGGTGGGTTGCCGCAGCAGACAATGTCAATCACGATTTCCTGCCCAGGTTCGTGTCGGACAGCGCCAAGGTCGAGAAGGCCATAAACAAGCTGAATTACATAATTGACGGCATCTGGGCGGAGAAAACCGCGGGCTGGGATTCGCTGCGCAGGCACGATTCCCTGATAGTAAAAATCAAGCCGCCCAAATGGCCAATTCCCAATCCGGATCTCCTGTTCCCGGGCTTTGAGCAGGCGGGCACTATAAGCCGCGCATGCCTGTTCACGAAAGGCTACCTGGCCATGTTTTTGAAATTCCATTACAGCGGCAGCCTGGGCCAGACGAATTACGAGGGGCTGCACCAGGCCTCCCTCTGGGTAGACAAGGTGATTCGCGAGGACAGGCGCACTGGCAGCAGGTCGTCAAAATACCTTAGCCTCATCTCGGACATACAGATGCTTGAAACTGAAATCCGCAAGTACGAAAAGCTGGTGCGCGGCATACCCATGGTACTGACCAAGCTTGACATTTCCAGCTCCGATGCCAAAACTGTCGAGCACGCGTTCCGCTACCTCTGCGATTTCCAGGAGTGCAGGATACGCACCTATGAGCTGCTCCTGTCCGCCATAAGCCACGTGCTTGCGCTTGAGATGCCGGAGCTTGCAAATGTCCTGACAGTGTTCGACAAGATGGCGCTGCGTGTTTCGGTCGCTGACCCTGCTGCGGTCGGGCCTTTGATGGAAATGCTCATACAAACCCCCAATCCGAGGAAGGATCAAATTTTCGAGGA
>JAKALW010000090.1 GCA_021823945.1 Microcaldota archaeon | reverse complement strand
GTGCCGCCGAAGGCGGCAGCGCCGCTGCTGAAGAACATATTACTTGTTTTAAAAATAAGGTGGTGCGCGCTGTATCCCCACCCTAAAGGGCGGAGTATTAGCGCGCTCCTATGTTAAAGAAGGAAAATAGTAACTAAAGAATAAGGAAAGGGAGGGCTCTCAAGCCCTAACTTGCTGTTTCTTGCATCTCAGGCTCACTTCTTGTCGAACATCTTCGTGAACTCGTGCTTTTTCCTGGTTTTCCACTTGCCCGAGTGGTAGACATAGCTTGCTATCAAAGGCAGGACTGAAGTCGCCTCTGCATAGACCATCTGCTCGTATGTCGTGTCGACCTTGCCCCATGAAGACGCTTCCTTCAATGTGGAGCTTGAGCAAGCCCCGTCGCGCACGTCCGCCACTGTGATTTGGACAGCGTACTTGTGCATTGGCACTTCCTTTCCGAGTATCTCGGCGCAGACTACAGTGTCCTGGATGAAGTTTTTCGGCACTCCGCCGCCAATCATGAACAGGCCGGACGTTGGCGAGTTCATCTTGATGTAAGTGAGTTCCCTGAAGTCCTTCACCGAGTCGATTGACATGTGCCTGTCAGGGTGCTTGTGCTGGTGCAATACAAGCCCAAAGCCGGCGCTTGAGTCTGAGAACGCGGGGCAGAAAATCGGCACATTGTGTTCGTATGCCGCCTGGACAAGCGAGTCCTTTTTCTTTGAGTGCTTGACAAGGTATTTGCCCATCTCCCTTATGAATTCGCGGGAGGAGTAGGGGCGCGGTTCAAGCGAGTCGGCTATCTTCTCGATTGTCTGGTCGCAGTTCTGGAGCTGCTCCTCGTCAATGAAAGTGTCGTAAATCCTGTCTACGTAGAGGCCCCTAAGCTGGTTGTCGTCCACATATTGGCTGCCCCTGTAGTGCTTGAAGCCCAATGCCTCGAAAAAGTCCATGTCCACGATGCTTGCACCTGTGGCGATTATGCCGTCAATCATGTTGTTTTTGACCATGTCGACGTAAATCTGCATGCACCCGCCCGCGCTTGTTGAGCCGGCAAGGGCAAGGAACACGGCGCCTTCCTTTTCGCCGATCATCATGTCGAAGATTTTCGCGGCGCGGGCAGTGTCCCTTGCCGTGAAGGACATCTTGTCCATGGCGTTTATGATGGGGGTGGCGTCGAACGATTTGACGTCCACGTGCTCGATTTCATCTTTCAACAAGTCTTTTTTCGTGGCCATGCAAATTACCTCTAAAGCGTTATTTTCTACTGCTCCCTTGCGGGCTTGAACCCGTTCACCATCTCGATTATAGATATGAGCTCGCTGATTTTCTCGTAATCGGCCATCCGGCCGATGTCCATCCAGAACTCGTCGAACACGTGCGCGGTTATTCTCCTGCCGCTTTTCATTACGAGCGGGAAAACATCCTTGGCAAAGTCCGTCTTTGGCTTTATGTAATCGAAGATTTCCGGCTCGAACACGTAAACTCCGGCGTTTATCATGTTTGAGAGTATGGGCTTTTCCTGGAACTCCTTCACGCAGCCCGCCTCGACCTGCGCCACGCCGTACTCGAGCGGCACGCCCTGCCTTTTGAGCCCGATTGTGGCTATGTTCCCGCTCTTCTTGTGAACCTCCATCATGCGCTTAAGGTTCACGCAGGTAAGGTGGTCGCCCATGACGACCACGAACGTGCCCTTCACAAGTGATTTCTTCGGGAAGATTGAACCTGCGGTGTTCAGCTCCTCCGTTTCCTCGGAATAGGTGATTTCCACGCCAAAGCGCGAGCCGTCGCCAAAGTAATTGATTATCTGCTCCTTGAGGTACCCGACCGTGATAACAATGTCCGTTATGCCATTCGCCTTGAGGTTGTCTATGACAAACTCCAAAAGCGGCTTTGAGCCCAGGGGAAGCATCGGCTTTGGGATGTTGTATGTGTAAGGCCTAAGCCTTGTCCCCTTGCCGCCACAAAGTACGAACGCGCGTGTCAATAAATCACCAATAGGAAATAACCGAATCAAATTCCGGATTGCGCGCTAAGATTGCATGAGAATGCAATAAAACAGCCAGCACCGGAATCCCACTTGGGAATATTGAATGAAAAAATTGATAAATGCAATTTTTTCAAATATGTAAATCAATATTCCAAATTTACATATAGATAAATAAAAATAAAAAGAGGAGCATGCCCTGCCAACGGGACATTGAATCCATGGCTGAAATGGCAAGGAGGGAATGCTTTTACTGCTCCACGACTTTGCTCTCCCACCTGGGCATCCTTCCCTTGAACTTCTCGATTATGTCGATTATGCGGGCGCTGGTTTTCCCGTCGCCATACGGGTTTTTGGCGGCTTTCATCCGCTTGGACTCTGCCGGGCTTCCAAGTATTTTATTCACTTCCGCAAGTATGTCCTCTTTCCTGCACCCGACGACCTTGTTGCCCCCCGACGCGACTGATTCGGGCCTGTCGGTGACGTAGCGCAAGGTCAGGCACGGAACGTGCAATGACGAAGTCTCCTCCTGCAATCCGCCGGAGTCTGTGAGCACCAGGTCGGACTCGATGATTATCCTCATCGCATCAGAATATTTCGGCAGGCACGGCTCCCAGATTATGTGCGGCGCCTTCCTGATTTTCTCGATATAACCGTATTTTTCCGCGACTTTCTGCGTGGACGGGAGGACAGAGCAGAAAACAGTTGCATTCTTCATTTCCAAAAGCGAGTCGAATATGCCCCTCATCCTCTCCTCGGAAAGCATGTTTTCCTTCCTGTGGACTGACCAGAATACAAGCGGCTTTGAGCGCAGCTTGCCGCCGAACCTGTCAAGTATGGTGCTTTTCCTGCGGGCCATCGCGGCGAAGTCCAAAGCAGCGTCCACAACTGAGTTCCCGACAACGAAAAGCCTCTCTTCGGGCACATGCTCCGCCAGAAGGTCCTTTTTGTTCTTCTCCGTGGCTGCAAAGAAAATGGACGAGCACGCGTCGGCCGTCTTCGTGCAAATCTGCTCCGGGAAAGGCTCCCAGGAATATGTGCGCAGGCCGGCCTCCACGTGGCCAACGGGGACAAGCGAGACAGCGCTTGCAAGAGAGAAGAACAGGGCGGTGTATGTGTCGCCGTGCGTCAGGACAATGTCGGGCTTCTCCTTTGCGAGGATTTTTTCCATGCCGGTCATGATTGCCGCGCCCATTTCAAGCGCGCTCCCCCTCGCCTTGATGTCATAGTTTGGGAGCGGGATTTCAAGGTCCGCAAACAGGTCATGATAGAGGTTGTCGTCATAGTGCTGGCCTGACCAGACAATGACGTTCTCGTGGCCCCTCTTCATGCCCTCCTTGACAATGGGCGCCATTTTTATCGCGCAAGCGCGCGAACCGAATGCGTGAATTATTTTCATTTCGAAACACCAACACAACATGCAAAGGGCAAAGACAGCCCCAAAACAAAGAGAATCATATTCAAATCAAATTCAACCAGGGGGCAAAGCACATCCAATAGATTAGATTAAATTATAATCCAGACAAACTCATGAAATTTCTTTTTTTATCATCTGCTCATATTCAGCCATGAGCTTTTTTGCCGCAGGCGCGGTCTTTGCCTCTGCGAAAATCCTGAGGTAGTTCTCTGTGCCCGACGCGCGCACAATCACCCATGACTTGTCAGGAAAATCCAGCCTGACGCCGTCAATGGTAGTCCTTTTCGCGCCCGCCGCGGCAATGCGCTTCATGGATTCAAGCGCCTTGCTTTTCTGCTTTGCATCAGCAGCGACTTTTGTCTTGGAATTGAAATATGCAGGTAGCTCGTCAAGATACTGCGACAATGGCTTTGAGCACACAGCCTGGGCGATTTTAGCCGCCGCCAGGAAGCCGTCCTTCGCAAGCGAGACTTCGGGCCAGACAATGCCGCCCACTTCCTCGCCGCCAAAAAAAGCGCCGGCAGCATGCATTTCCTCGGAAAGGTAAGGCGCGCCCACGCGCGTGTAAACGCATTCCAGGCCCGCGGATTTCGCCACATCCTCGAAAACCCTGCTCGTTGCGACAGTGGTAAATACTTTTTGGGGTTTGTTTTTGGAATTCCCTGTTTTTTGCAAATCAAGCGCGATTCTAAGCGAGATTGCAAGACCCTTGTCGCCCACAATCCACCTGCCCTTTTCGTCGATGAAGATTACCCTGTCAGAATCCCCGTCAAATGCCACGCCCAAATCCGCGCCTGTGGAAACCACCGCCGCCTTCAGGTCAGCCAGGTTCGCCTCTACAGGCTCGGACAGCCTGCCTGGGAAATGCCCGTCTATGTGCGAATTGAGCGTAATAACCTGGCATCCAAGTTCGGAAAAAACATAAGGCGCCACAAGCGACGCAGTGCCGTTTGCCAGGTCCAAGACAACTTTCAGGCGCTTTTTCGAGAATGCCTGCCTGTCGACGTTTGTTAGGACAATTTCCTTGTGGATTTCCGAGGCGTCGCGGTTCTCAAAAACCCTGCCTATGTTTTGGATGTCAGGTTCCGCGGCTTGCGGGTATTTCATGATTTCCATGCCGCGCTCGTGCGATATCGCAATCCCGTCCCAGTCGACGAATTTCAGCGCGTTCCATTCAGGCGGGTTGTGCGACGCAGTGACTATGACGGCGCCGTCCGCGCCGAGCCTGTGCACCATGATTTCCGCGGTGGGGGACGAGCACATGCCCAGGTCGATTACGTCAACGCCCGAGGAGAGCATGCCAGAAACGCACGCCGCGTGGAGGGCGGGGCCTGTAAGCCTGTGGTCCCGGGCTATGGCTATCCTGCATTTCTGGCCAGGTTTTTTGGCGCGCTTTGAGCGCACATAAGAGCCAAAAGCCCTGCCAAGCATGACAGCCTCGAGCGGACCCAGGGTTCCAAACAAGCCGCGAACTCCGTTTGTGCCGAAACTTATTGCCATATAATACCCGCATATCTATGCCATGATAAGCAATTAAAGGCTTTTACATAAACTCATATATTGGCGCATGGGAAGATTGGCCCCGATGATACGCGGGCGCAAGAAATAACGGAATGGCAAAAGATAGCCACACGGCGCGGCGGCCCCAGACAAGCAATTCGGGGGCATAACCCGCCAGTGTGTTAAAATGCAAGACATTGCCTGCGATAAAAACCCGCAGGCTTTGGTCGACCGTGTGAGTGAATTGATGGAACTTGACGAGGAAACTGCAGTAATGGCAAAAGGCGCCATCTGGTCCAACATATCAAACATACTTGTCAAGCTCTCCGGCTTTGTATACACAGTCCTCATAGCCAGGATGGCGACCCAAAGCGACGTCGGCCTGTTCTATTTCGGCATGGGCATAATGGGCATAGTCGGGATTTTCTCCGATTTGGGGCTCACACAGTCGGTAATCAGGTATGTCCCGTACCACCTTGGCAAAAACGAGCGCGAGGACGCGCAAAGGATTGCCACCATCACTGTCATTTTCGGGACATTGTTCGGCGTGATAGGCTCTATAATATTCTTTGTCTTCGCGCACCAGATAGCCGCGTATTTCCAAAACCCGCCCTTGGAGCCTGTGCTGCGGCTATTTGCCATCCATCTTGTCGTCGCCCAGATATACGCAATCACAAACGC
>JAKALW010000089.1 GCA_021823945.1 Microcaldota archaeon | reverse complement strand
ACACAGACAGTTCCCTCTATGTAGCTGTTGATGACTTTGGAGTTCTTTCCCAGGATAAGCTTGCCCTTGACTGTGGAGTTCTCCACAGTGCCCTCGTTTTTGGCTGGCATTTTCGAAAGCAGGAACTCGTTTGCGTTGAATAGCTGCCATGGCATGCCCATATCGAGCCAGTACTCGTCAATCACGCACGCGCGCGTCCTGTTCTCCTTGAGCAGGTCTGTGATTTCATATTCTCCGCGCTTTGACTCCTTCACCTTGGAAGCGCTTTCAAGCACGCCATCGCCAAAGACGTAAAGCGAGCAGTTCACAAGGTTCGACTTTGGCGTCTTTGGCTTTTCCTCAAACCCTGAAATGTAATTCCGGTGCTCCTGATGAGCACCGTCTGCCAAACCAGTGTCATGGTTTGGCATCCCGGACAGGATGGCAATGCCGAACTCCTGCGGGTTCTCGACAGGCTTCAATGCCGCGACTATTTGCGCGCCATCCTTTGACTTGGACTCCTCATCATATGCCTTTGACAGCTTGGCATATACGCTCGCCTCAGTTATGATATCGCCAGCAACAGCGAAAATAGGCTCTGAAACAAGGTCCTTGGCGCAGGCAAAGCCAGCGGCAGTGCCGTATTTCGCGCCCTGCTCCACAAACGTGAGCTTGACGCCGTCAACCGGGTTTTTGCCGAAATATCCAGTTATGCTTTCCTTTTCATACTTGACAATGATTATGCACTCCTTTACGCCTGCGGACGCCAGGGACTCGACAACATGGCGCAGAATAGGCTTGCCCGCTATGTTAATCATGCATTTCGGGCGCGTGTATGTCAGCGGGCGCAGCCTCTTGCCTTCGCCTGCCGCTAAAATGACTGCTTTTTTTATTGCCATGGGAACCACATCTTGAATTCAGAGCACTTCGCCTGCCTTGGCCAAACTGACAGCAGTGCCCATGATTTTTTCCAGCTTGTTTTTCAATTCGTCAAGCCTCTTTGGAGTCTTGCACTCCAAAGTCAGCCTGATGGCAGGCTCTGTGCCGGACGGCCGGATGAGGAACCAGCCATCGTCAAAATCCTTCCTTATGCCGTCCATGCCATTGGGCGTGCCTGGAAATGCCTTGATTTCATTGTCTATATATTTCATGGCCGATTTTTTGGCATCGGATTTGCACGGGAATTTCGCCCTGTAAATGGGATATTGCCTTATTTTACCGGCAAGCGCGGAAATATTGCCCTTTTTGCAGAATATCTCCACAAATTTCAGGCCTGAAAGCAGACCGTCCGGGCACGGGACGCCATAGGGATAGATATATTCGCCGCACGGCTCGCCGCCAAACACGCAGGAGGACTTTGACATGGCGCGCTGGACATTCATGCTACCCACGGGGGTTATGTCGAGCGTGCCGCCCGCCTGTTCCACAGCGTCGCGGACTGCAAGAGAAGCCTCGACAGTGCTTACAACCTTCCCGGGCTTTTGCTCAAGCTCGTTTTTGCACATGATTGCAAGCTGGACGTCAAGCGGGAGGACTGCGCCCTCCTCGTCAATGATTATTGCCCTGTCAGCGTCGCCGTCATGGGCAATGCCGATGTCGGCCTTGCACGCCAATACGACTGCGGCAGTGTCCGCAAGGTTTTTCTCATTGGGTTCCAAGTTCCTGTTGAAATTGCCATTTGGCTCTGCATTCACGGATACGACTTTGCACCCCGCTTTCTGGAGCAGGTAGGGCATTGAAAGCGAGGCTGCGCCATTGCCGCAGTCCACAACCACCTTTGGCTTGCGCGCGGCTATTATTTCAGCGTCTACAAGCGAGATGAGGTAGGACAAATATTCCTCGCGCAGGTCGGCACTTGCCAGCGCGCCGGTCCTGTCAAAGCTTCCGGGCTTTGCGCCGGACTTGACAATAGCCTCTATTTTGGCTTCCAGCTCGCGGGGGTATTCCACGCCATTTGAAAAAAGCTTTATCCCGATGTATTCCGGGGGATTGTGCGACGCCGTTATCATTGCGCCATCACAGGAGTATTTGCGCGTTGCATAGGACACAAGCGGCGTCGGGACAAGCCCAATGTCTAGGACATCGCAGCCGCATGACATTGCGCCTGAAGAAAAAGCCATCTTTATCATTGGCGCGGCAAGCCTGCTGTCCATGCCTACAGCTAGAAGGGGTTTTCCGGATGCGCCCTGCCCTGCCTTGGGTTTGCCAGGATTTCCCGCGCCAGTTTTGGAAAGCCCGGGCGAGGACGCGATTTGGGCGCATGCCATGCCCACCTGCGCCGCAAGTTCGCACGGCACCTCCGAATTTGCAATGCCCCTTATGCCGCTAGTGCCAAACATATAGTCAACCGCAAACAAATGCAAAGCGCGGGGCCAAAAGCCCCTGCGCGCATTACTTCTTTTTCATCTGGGCAATGTATGAGCCTGCAAAGCCCGCCACTATGCCGCCAAGTATAGAGAGCGGCATGACTATGCCTATGCAGACCACCTTGGATATTATGCCCTCGGTGCCTGCCGGGACAATGCCCTTCAGGAGCGTGGCATAGAAGTCCTGCGCATTCGGGTTGAGCACGCTAAGCACAATCTCGAAAATAATCTCGAGCACAATTGCCACTATGCCGTAGAGCAGGCCTGCGACGCCGCCGGCAAAAGCGCTTGCTGTCCTGTCAAGCCCGTGTTTTTTCGTGCCTATATAGCCCACTGCGCCAAAGCCCACAAGCGCGATTGGCGCCATGAGAAGCGTCACTACCCCAAGCCAGGACTGCCCTATGTACTTGACACCAAATGAGAAGATGTCGAAAACAAGGGAAATTATTGCAAGAGCCACTACTGGCATGATTCCCGCTTTGACTGCACGGTTGAATTCCAAGATATACACCTCTGAAAGTGATAGTTATTCAGTTCCATCCCTTATAAGTATTATCCTTTTGACATGATGGCAGCCAGTTATCCTTTTGGCATGATGGCAGCCGCTGGCACGCTCTGACATGGCGGGTTGGCCTATTTTTTTGGCTTGCCTGCGCCAACCGGCCTGCCTATCAGGCAAGTCGCCCTGGCTTCCGTCACCAAAACGTCCAGCCTGTCCCCGATTCGGGCGGGCGAGCCCGCAGGGAGCGCAATTGTCCTGTAATTCCCGTCCCTGCCGGTCATTGTCCGCTGCCTCTCAGTGACAACCATGCCGGCTTTCGCGCCGACAAATCCTGAATTAATGGAAAATGTGATTTCATGGCACAAGGCAGAGCATATCTCGGCCCTGCGCTTTATGGCGTCCTTTGGCACCTGCCGCATTTCCTTTGCCTTCGTGAAAGGGCGGGGGGAGAACTTGGACACATTGACAACGTCGAATCTCACGCGCCTTAGAAGCGCGAGGGTTTCCTCGAACTCCTCCTCCGTTTCCGTGGGAAAACCCACTATGATGTCGGTGGCAATTGACATGCCGGGATACTTCGCGCGCAATGCCTTCACAAGGGCCTCGAATCCCTCAACTGTGTAATCTCGCTTCATTGCCTTAAGCACGCGGTTGGAGCCCGCCTGGACAGGCAAGTGCATGAATTTGTACATCTTGGGATTCTCAAAGGCCTTCAGGATTTCAGGGAGATGCTTTGCCACATGCTCCGGGTTTGCCATGCCGAGCCTGACTTTGAAATCCCCGTCAATAGCGCACACTGCTTCGAGAAGCTTTGCCACGTTTGTCCTGATTTCAGCACCATACGCGCCCGTGTCCTGCCCTGTCAGCTGGAGCTCGATTGCGCCCTGTTCAAGCCATCTTTTCGCTTCAAGCACAACGCTGTCAATAGGATATGAATACAACTTGCCGCGCGCAAGCCTGGTCTGGCAGAATGTGCACGCCGACAGGCAGCCCTCGGCAATGGCGATTTTCGCGATAGGGCCCTTGCGCTCGTGCGGAAGCGCGTCCTTTGGCGAAAATCCAGTGAAAATTTCCTTGCTGTGCGCAAGCGCAGATTCCACGGCGTCGTAAATCCTGCCGACCGCGGACGTGCCGACAATGGACGCGCGCGGCGCGTTCCTGAAAATCAGCCCTTCGTTAACGGACATGCAGCCAGCAAGGACAATGGGCTTTTTCATGCCCGAGTAGCGCCGAAGCTGGTAGGCGATTTTGTTTTCAGTTGCCTCCTTGACAGTGCAGGAATTTATGATTATGACGTCCGCGTCCTTTTCGGATGCGGCTTCCGCACACCCGTTTTGGGAAAGTACGGCCTTCATTGCCAGGGAATCAGACTGGTTTAGGGTGCAGCCATAGGTCACAAGCCAGTATTTCACACCGCCCCTTTTGCCTCCCTGGGATTTGCCCGGCTTGGGCGGGGCTTGCGCCCGTGTTTCCTTTTTCAGCTTGATTGGCATTGGAAATACCTTTGGTTTTCGCGCAGTTATGATACTAAATAAGTAAGATATAACTTGACTTAGGCAGCCCAAAGTTAAATAAACCAAAGCACGGGCTGGATGGCGTTGGAAAAATCCAGCATGCCATGGAAGAACCCATGGCCCATACTAGAGCTAAAAATAGGCGATGCCAGGGAAAAACTCAGGCGCGTTTCCACTGCGTCCTCGCGTTGAGGTCGGACCAGCACCTTTTGCAGATGACGTACCTGTTTATCTTGTCCTTTTTCTTCGACGCCTTCACGCTGTCCTGCGACACCTTCTTCTTGCAGTATGTGCATTCTTCTACGTAATATGCGTTCCTTCCACTAATCTCATCTATCATAAGCAAACCCTCTTTTGAAAAGAAAATCGAGATAATTATCTCATATTCAGTTTATTAAGCCTTTGCCCAGCCTCTAAGAGAGAAAGAAGCCAAATGTCAGGAGGATTTTTTTATTCCCAGCCTGACAGTGAAGTCCTCGATTTCCCATTCCTTGGCTCCCTTGTGCGCCTTCTCAAAAACAACCTCGGACGCATTGACCTGGCGCGTGAACTCGTCAAGGCTCTCCTTGAGTATTGCCTCAAGCTCCCCGTCCGCCTCGCAAGTTATGTCCACCTTGTCGGACTCCACGAAGAGCAGTTCCTTCCTCATGAGCTGGACGCGGCGCGACACTTCCCTGACCATTGCCTGGGCGTAAAGCTTCTTGTCAAGCTTAGTCTTGAGATAGACCTTGCCGCCGTCAAAGGAATACACGGAGTAGTTCTCTACGCTTTCCACGACCTCGACAAGGTCGGGCGTCATCTCTATGCCTTCGGAAACGCACTTGCCGTCCTTTGCGTATGCCGCAAGGAGCGCCATCGCGTCCGCGCCCTGGACAACCTCAAGCGCGCGCTTGGAGTCGGCCTTGTATTTGGCGCCAATCTTGGAGTGGTGGATTTTCTTGGAATACGAGGGCTTGAGGCCCTGCATGCCCAGCACGATTTTTTCCACGTTGGCCATTGTCTCGATTATGGGCGCGGTCTTCTCGACTGCTATCTGGACGTCGCTGGAATCCGTGGCCACGTGGGCCACCTCGAGCGGCCAGCGCATCTTGATGTTTGCGGCCTGCCTTGCGGCAACGGCCGCAGTGGCTACGGTCATGGCAGTCTCGAAATGCTTTTCAAGGGGCACGTCCACGAGCTTGGGATTTGGCTGCGGGTACGCGAACATTGATAT